>NZ_JBHWUI010000094.1:0-34697 GCF_042737525.1 Kitasatospora sp. NPDC059973
CGGTCTGCCAGCGGTGGTGGACGCCGGCGGCGCTGGTGCCGAAGACCTCGATGCGGCCGTCGGCGTTGGCGGTCGCGACGATCTCGGTGCCGGCGCCGCCGAAGGCCGTCCACGGCCCGTAGGGCGCGTTGACACCGGTCTGCCAGAGGTGTTCCGCCGTACTCCCGTTGATGGCGAACACCTCCACCCGGCCGTCCGGCGACCGCTCGCTGGTGAGCTGTGCGTTGGCGGGTCCGCCGGTGGGTTCCCAGCCGGACCAGGTGGTGGGGTCGGTCTGGTAGCGGTGGAAGACGCCGACGGGGCCGGAGGCGAAGACTTCGAGGCGGCCGTCCTGGTTGTGGTCGACGGTGAGGTCGTGGCCGCCGTCGCCGAAGGTGTCCCAGCTGGACCAGGTGCCGTTGACGGCGGTCTGCCATTGGTGTTGGAAGGTGGTGCCGTTGAGGGCGAAGGCTTCGAGGCGGCCGTCGGGGGCTTTGCCGAGGGCGAGTTGGCTGTCGGCGGGGCCGCCGCCGGTGGGTTCCCAGCCGGACCAGCCGCTGTTGGGTGCGTTCTGGTAGCGGTGGAAGACGCCGACGGGGCCGGAGGCGAAGACTTCGAGGCGGCCGTCCTGGTTGGGGCCGACGGCGATGTCGTGGCCGCCGCCGCCGAACTCCTCCCAGTTCGACCAGGTGCCGGAGGGCTGGAGTTGGTAGCGGTGTTGGAAGGTGGTGCCGTTGATGGCGAACACTTCCAGGCGGCCGTCCGCGTTGGGGGCGATGGCCAGTTCGGCGCCGCCCGGTCCGCCGAGGGTCTCCCATTCCGACCAGGCGCCGCTGACCGCGGTCTGCCAGGCGTGCGAGACCCCGTTCGCGCCGGCGGCGAAGACCTCCAGCCGGCCGTCCGCCGAACGCGCGGACACCACCCGGCCGGACTGCGCCGGGTACACCAACGGCGCCGGACCGGGGCCGTGGTGGCCGAGCCGGTCCGCGGCGGCCTGTGCCTCGCCCAGGTACCGCAGGTGGACCCGCGCGTTGTAGGTCGACCAGGGCTGCCAGTCGGTGCCGCCGTTGGAGATCCTGAAGGCCGCGTCGGCGTTGCACTGGGCGTCGTAGGCGCAGGCGTCGTCGACCTCGGGGTGCCAGTAGCTGTTGATCTCCCACAGGCCGCGGTCGGTGGACGGCGGGGTGTTGTTCTGGACGTTGGACGCCAGCGGGTTGCAACTGGACTCGGCGAGGCCGACGGCGATCGCGGTCACCAGGGCGTCGCCCCGGAATCCCGCGCGGTAGCCGACCTCGGCACAGAGATCGCTGCCGGTGGCGGCCGGCGCGGGCGTGGCGCCGACCATCAGGCCCGCCGCCACGCCCAACGAGACGAGGGCGGCCAGCAGGACGCGGTAGGGCTGCGTGCTGATCACGTGACGACTCCTCAGGTGACGGCGGGGCCGGGGGTGGTGTTCAGCCAGGTCCATTCGGACCAGGTGGCGAAGCCGGTCTGCCAGCGGTGGTGGACGCCGGCGGCGCTGGTGCCGAAGACCTCGATGCGGCCGTCGGCGTTGGCGGTCGCGACGATCTCGGTGCCGGCGTCGCCGAAGCTGTCCCACGCGGTGTACCGGGCGTTCAGGCCGGACTGCCAGGTGTGCTGCGCGGTGGTGCCGTTGATGGCGAACACCTCGACGCGGCCGTCCGCGGTGGGCTGGCTGGTGAGCTGTGCGTCGGCGGGTCCGCCGGTGGGTTCCCAGCCGGACCAGGTGGTGGGGTCGGTCTGGTAGCGGTGGAAGATGCCGACGGGGCCGGAGGCGAAGACTTCGAGGCGGCCGTCCTGGTTGTGGTCGACGGTGAGGTCGTGGCCGCCGTCGCCGAAGGTGTCCCAGCTGGACCAGGTGCCGTTGACGGCGGTCTGCCATTGGTGTTGGAAGGTGGTGCCGTTGAGGGCGAAGGCTTCGAGGCGGCCGTCGGGGGCTTTACCGAGGGCGAGTCGGCTGTCGGCGGGGCCGCCGCCGGTGGGTTCCCAGCCGGACCAGCCGCTGTTGGGTGCGTTCTGGTAGCGGTGGAAGATGCCGACGGGGCCGGAGGCGAAGACTTCGAGGCGGCCGTCCTGGTTGGGGCCGACGGCGATGTCGTGGCCGCCGCCGCCGAACTCCTCCCAGTTCGACCAGGTGCCGGAGGGCTGGAGTTGGTAGCGGTGTTGGAAGGTGGTGCCGTTGATGGCGAACACTTCCAGGCGGCCGTCCGCGTTGGGGGCGATGGCCAGTTCGGCGCCGCCCGGTCCGCCGAGGGTCTCCCATTCCGACCAGGCGCCGCTGACCGCGGTCTGCCAGGCGTGCGAGACCCCGTTCGCGCCGGCGGCGAAGACCTCCAGCCGGCCGTCCGCCGAACGCGCGGACACCACCCGGCCGGACTGCGCCGGGTACACCAACGGCGCCGGACCGGGGCCGGTGCCCGGGGTGCAGGGCATGGCGATGCCGCGATCCGCGAGGTAGGGGACCGGGTCGGTGCGCACGGTCGCGTTCGCGTCGGCCCAGACCCGCAGGTGCAGGTGCGGGCCGCTGGAGGTGCCCTCGCTGCCCATCCGCGCGATCAGTTGCCCGGCCGTCACCTGGTCACCGGTGGCCACGTCCCGCTCCCGCATGTGGCCGTACTCGGTGATCGTCCCGTCCGGGTGCAGGACGCGGATCCACTGGCCGTAGCCCTGCGCCGGGCCGGAGACCAGCACCCGGCCGTCGCCGACCGCGTAGATCGGGGTGCCGTAGTCGTTGGCGATGTCGATGCCGTTGTGCTCCTCGGTGTAGCCCTGGGAGATGTACCCGGAGGCCGGGCAGGACGCCGTGAACCCGGCGGCCTCGGCGGGGGCGGCCGGTACCGCGACCGGCAGCAGCAGGGCGACCGCGGCCAGGGCCAGGCGCGCGGTGCGGCGGGAGAGGGAGGGGAGCACCGGAACGCCCCTCACGCCGTGCGCCGGCGGCCGAGGACGCCGCCGGAGGCGAGGGTGTTCCTGCGGGTGAGGTGGTGCGCGGTCAAGGTGACCTCCTGAGGGCGCGTGACGGCGGCCGGTCCGGACCGCCGGGTGTGGAGCGGTTGGGACGGTAGCCGCGCGCCGCGCGCCGCAGTACCCGGAACCATCCGGACTGACAGGAGCAGACCGGCCGCCGGGACCGGCGCCCTTCGGGGCGGCGCCGCCTGGGGCACGGCCGGGCGGCGCCGCTTCACGGCCGCCGTGGGACGGACCGCTACCCGCCGGCGGACCCGGCCGGCGGGACCGGCTCGGCGTCGGTCAGGACGTAGGCGACGAGCTGGTGCTTCCCGTCCGCTCCCTGCTTCGCGACGACGGCGGCCGCCCGGACGTCCGGCGCGGCGGACAGCACCGACTCGATCTCGTCGAGTTCGATCCGGACGCCCGAGATCTTGACCTGCCGGTCGAACCGGCCGACGAATTCGAGCGCGCCGTCCGGTCGGGTCCGCGCCCTGTCGCCGGTCCGGTACCACCGCCGCGGCACGGCACCGGCCTCCTCGACGAACCGCTCCCCGGTCTGCTCCGGCAGGCGGAAGTAGCCCGCGGCGACGCAGGGGCCGCCGACCCACAGTTCGCCGACCTCGCCCGGTGCCACCGCGGAGCCGTCGTCGCCGACGACCCGGACGGACGCGTGGCGCAGGGGCCGCCCGATCGGGATCGCGGTGGACCGGGCCTCCTCCGGTGTCACCTCGTGCGTGGTGGCCCAGACCGTCGCCTCCGTCGGGCCGTACATGTTGTGGACCCGGACGCCCGGGAGGGCGGTCACCAGGCGCCGGGCGAGTCCCACCGGGAGGACCTCACCGCCGACGTGGAGCGCGCGCAGGTGCCGCAGGGACAGCAGGGCCTCCTCGGACGACGCGATCGCCGAAAGGAGCGAGGGGGTCGCCTGGAACAGCGTCGGCCGAAAGCGCCGCACCAGGCTCGGCAGACCGTCGTCACCGGGCGAGTCGAGCCGGTCCACCATCCTGGCCGGGCTCACGACGGTGGCTCCGCCGCGGGTGAGCGGCCAGAGCAGCTCCATGACCGCGATGTCGAACGCCACACTCGTCACGGCGAGGAACGTGTCGTCGAACGGGCTGCCGTAGGCCGTGTCGAGCGCGTCGAACAGCGCGGCCACGTTGGCGTGGGTGACCACGACGCCCTTGGGCCGACCGGTGGACCCGGACGTGTGGATGACGTAGGCGGGGTCCTGGGGGGAGGGCGAGGGCAGCACGATCTCGGCGAGGCCCGGTTCGGCCCGGCGCGGCGTGACCTCGACCGCGGGGACGTCGAACTCCCGCCCCCCGCCGTCCGTGACGAGGAGCGCGAGGTGGGCGTCCTCGACGACGGTCCGCCGGCGCTCGGCCGGATAGCCCGGATCGAGGGGGACGTAGGCGGCCCCGGCGGCGGACACGCCGAGCAGGGCCACCACCAGGTCGACGCCCCGCTCGACCATGACGCCGACCCGGTCGCCCGGCCCGGCCCCCCGGGCGACGAGCCGGCGTCCCAGGGCCTCGGCCGCCAGCGCCAGTTCCGCGAAGGTGAGCGTGGTCGTCCGGTCGGACACGGCGGGCCTCGTCGGGTGGTCCAGCGCCACCGCCCTGACCTGGCCGAACAGGGCGGGCGTCACCGTGCCGATCCGAACGCGAGCAGCCGGGACACGCCTTCGCGGTCGTTCATCAGCCCTTCGTGGCTGTAGTCCGAGGAGAGCATCAGCCAGCAGGAGCCGATCCGCCGCGCGGTGCGGACCTGTTGCGTCCCCGGGAAGTACAGGTCGTCCGCGGCTGCCACGGCGTAGACGGGCACGGTGTTCCTCCCCAACTGGTCGAGGTCGTAGAGACTGGTCCATCCGGTGTACCGGGCGAGTTCGTCGGCCACCTCGGCGAACGGCGCCAGCGCCGCGAACTGACGGAACATCCACGGGAAGAACACCTCGCCGTAGAAGTGGAACGGACGGGCCCCGGCGGCGAACGCCGGCTCGTCCGCGTAGAGCCGGTCGGCGGCCCACCCGGTGGCGCGTCCGGGGTGCCCGTAGGTGTACTCCTGCAGGTAGAAGAGCGGGGAGTCGACCAGGTACGTCGCCGCCGCCACCGCGGCCAGGAAGTCCTCGGTGAGGTGGTCGCCGTCCCAGGCGCCCTGGAGGAGGTCGTGGACCGCGGCCATCCCGCCGGCGAAGCCGAACTTCAGACCGAGGAACCGGAACCGCTCGGGCGACAGCCGCTCTCCCGTCGGCAGCAGCACCTCGTGGTCGCCGAGGTGGTCGACGATCCGGTCGACGAGCCCCGCGTCCCCGGGATACCGCCGGTAGTACTCGGCGTTCTTCCTCCTGCTCATCACCAAGGTGTCTCGCAGCAGGTCCTCGGCCGTGCTGACCGGGCCCAGGAGCCCGCTGGAGATGAACACCCGGTCGACGCACTCCGGGGAGTGGGAGAGGTAGGTCAGGGCGATGGAGCCGCCGTAGCTCTCCCCGAACAGCGTCCAGGCCGGGACCCGCAGCACCCGCTCGCGCAGGAACTCCGCGTCCCGGACTACGGCGTCCGCGCGGTAGCACCGGAGCCGCTCCAGCGCCTCGGCCGGCGTCATGCCCGCGATGGTGGCGGCGGTCATCGGCGAGCTGCGGCCGCCGCCGCGCTGGTCCAGCAGCACCACCCGGTACCGGTCCAGGGCGGCGTCCAGCCAGGCGGGGATCCTGGTGCGCGGATCGGGGCACCGTCCGCCGGGGCCGCCCTGGAGGAAGAGCAGGTACGGCAGGTCACGGTCCACCGCGCTGCGGCGCACCACCGTCCTGGCGAACAGCTCGATCGACGGGCCGGCCGGGTCGTCGTGGTCGACCGGGACCTCGAAGCGGTGGTCCTCGACCACGACCTCGTCGTGCTCCCGGTCCGCACCGGTCGGCTCGGAGAAGGCCAGGATGTTGCGGACCGTGGGGTTGCGGCGCAGCCGGTGGCCGTCGACGCGCCTGCCCGTGCGGTCCGTCCACGCCGCGCAGGCCGTCGTCAGGAGCAGCGACGTCACCCCCAGGTGGGTGAGGTCCTCGTCGGGATCGAGGTCGGCCCGGGCCAGCTCCGCCGTGAACAGCCGCAGCAGGAAGTCGAGGTCGCCGGCCGGTTCGCCGCCGGCCGGTTCGCCGCCGGGCGCCGCCCCGGCCTCCGGGGCCGACGGCGCGGGTGCCGTCTCGGCGGCCAGCCGTTCGAGCGCGGCCCGGTCCGTCTTCCCGTTGGGCAGCACCGGGAGCGTGTCGACGAACACGAACCGGGTCGGGACCGCCTCGGGCGGCAGGGCGGCCCCGAGGTGTGCCCGCAGCCGGGCGGTCACGTCCGCCGTGGTGTCCCGCTCGGTCCGCTCACTCATAGCGGCGCCGCAGCAGGGTCTCGTCGTACTTGGTGCGGAACAGCCCGCGTTCCTGCAGCAACGGCACCACCTCGTCCACGAAGTCGGCGAGGCCGGCCGGGAACACCGCGGGCATGAGGTTGAACCCGTCCGCCGCGCCCTCCCCGACCCAGGTCCCGATGACGTCCGCGATCCGCTCCGGGGTGCCCGCGACCACCAGGTGGCCTCGCCCGAAACCCTGGTGCGCGATGATGTCGCCGACGGTGGTGCCCGGCCGCCGGGCCATCCCGGTGATCAGCTCGTAGGTGGTGCGGTTGCCCTGGATGCTGTCGGCCGGGGGGAGGCGCTCCACGGGGAAGGGCGCGTCGACGGCGCAGTCGGTGATGTCCACGTTCAGCATCATCGAGATGTGTTCCAGGGCGTAGTCGACGGCCTGCAGGCCGGTGAGTTCGCGCTTCTTCTCGTCCGCCTCGGCCTGCGTGGCACCGACGATCGGGATCAGCCCCGGCAGCACCTTCACCGTTCGCCCGTTCGCGGCGGCGCGGCGGCGCATCTCGGTGCGGAACCGCGCGCCGTCGCGGACGTTCTCCTGCACGGTGAACACCGCGTCGGCGTGCCGGGCGGCGAACGACCTGCCCGCCTCCGACGCTCCGGCCTGGACCAGGAACGGGCGGGACTGGGGGCTGCGCTGGATGTTGAGCGGCCCGCGGACGGCGAAGTACTCCCCCTGGTGGTCGATCCGGTGGATCCGGTCCGGGTCGGTGTAGTGCCCGTTGGCGCGGTCGCGGACCACGGCGTCCTCGTCCCACGACTCCCAGAGCCGGTGGGCGACGGCCAGGAACTCGTCGGCGCGGTCGTACCGTTGCTGGTGCGGGAGCATCGCCGGCCGGTTGAAGTTCCTGGCCTCGTTGACGCTGTTGGACACGACGATGTTCCAGCCGACGCGGCCGCCCGAGATGTGGTCGAGCGAGGAGAACATCCGGGCGAGGTGGAACGGCTCGTAGTACGAGGTCGACGCGGTCGCGATCAGTCCGATGTGCTCGGTGCCCAGGGCGAGGCCGCTCAACACGGTGAGCGGTTCGAGCCCGCCGCAGTAGTTGCTGCGCGGCTTGTGCCAGAGCGCGTCGGCGATGAACACGGAGTCCAGCAGCCCTCGTTCCGCGAGTCGGGCGAGTTCGAGGTAGTAGTGGATGTCGGTGACACGGGCCGAGTCGCACCCGGGATGCAGCCACGCGGAGTCATGGTGCCCGGGCAGCAGCATGAACAGGTTGAGGTGAATACTCAAGGCGCCTGACACTTTCGGCTGGTCGGAGCGGTGGTCGGGGGAGCGGTGGTCGGCCGAGCGGTGGTCGGGGCAGCGGTGGTCGTCGGAGCGGTGGTCGTGGCGCCGGCCTACGGCAGGCTCTTCGCCTCGTGCAGCTCGGTGACCAGCCGGATGGCCTCGTCCATGCGCTTCGCGCAGTGATCGACGTCGTCCCCCTCGACGAGGGCCCAGGCGACGGCGATCGACGTGGTCTTGAGCTCCTTCATGACCTCGCCCACCGGCGCCTTCATCCGGACGTGACGCACCCCGGGCAGGCTCTCCAGGTCCTCCTGCGTCACACCGTTGCGGAAACCGGACTTGACCGGCAGGCACACGAAGCCCATGACGCCGGTGGGTTCGAACGCGGGCGCCGGCACGGGCGCGTCGATGTGGACGAGGGCGTGTGCCGCCCACAGGCTGACCCCGACGGTGTGCTGTGCGCTGATGCTGACCAGGCCGCCGGCCGGGCGCCAGGCGAGCTCACCGGCGACGAACCGGCCCGGGCCACCGAACACTTCGAGGTGGAAGACGGTGTTGCGGCCGCCGAGCGCCGACCGGCAGCGTTCGGCGAAGGCACGGGCCTCCTCGTAGAGTTCCGGGTACGCCTTGGGCGGGAGGGCGATCGAACGGAACGGGTTCCCGTTCTTCGCCTCGATGCACGGGTTCACGTCGCGCGACACCATGAAGATCTCGATCCGGCCGTCGACGACGACGCCGTCGAAGTGCCACTCGTCCCCCGCCTGCCACTCCTCCACCATGAACGCGTCGAGTTCCGGTGTGGCGGTCAGCCGGTCGAACAACTCCTCGGCGGTTTCCGCCCGGAAGACGAGATGGGCGCCGCCGTCGGCCGTCGGCTTGACGATGTAGGGAGGAGCGAGGTCGCCGAGCGCGTCGCGGAACCCGGCGACCGAGGTCGGCCGCTCGGGGAACACCACGAACCGCGCCGTCGGTACGCCGTGCCGCTGCCAGAGGGTCTTCTGCAGCGGTTTGTCGCGACCGGCGAGCGCCACCCGGGCGTCCATCGGCTTCCGGCACCCGAGGATGTCGTTCAGGATGGCGGCGGTGGTCACCGCGAACTCGTGGCCCGAGACGACGACGTCGACCTGGTCGGCGACACCGAGGTGGATCAGGGCGGCCCAGGCGAGTTCCGGCCGGTCGAAGGAGGGGAGGAACGCGCGGTGGGCGATCAGGTCCCGGCAGGCCTCCATCACCACCCGGTCGTGCGCCACGTACAACACCGTGACGGTGTGGCCGAGGCGGGCCAGCTCCTCGATCGCTTCTTGTTCCGCACCTAGAAGAACGACGTTCACCTTGTACCAGATCCCTCGGTTCGACGGTTGTGTCTGCTCAGCTCCGGTCTGCGCCGCGCTGCCCAGTGCTGCGCCGTGCTGGTCTGTCCGGCGCTGCTCTGCCCTGCGCTGTGCTGCGCTGCCCGGCCCTGCGCTGCTCAGCGCTGCCTGCGCTGTGCTGCGCTGCTCAGCGATCGAGGTACACCGGAAGGGTGTCCAGGCTCCGCACGGTGGCGGTGGTGCGGCGGGTGGGCTCCGCCGCGAGGCGCAGCCGTACGCCCTCGTCGCTCAGCGCGTTGATCACCGCGGTGACGCTCAGCTTGCCGAACTCGGAGCCGAAGCAGGCGTGCGGCCCCGAGCCGAAGCCCAGGTGCGGGTTCGGCCGGCGGTCCAGGTCGATGTCCTGCGGGTCGGCGAAGACCCGGGGGTCGCGGTTGGCGGCGGCGAGCAGCGTCACCACGTTGTCGCCCGCCGCGATGCGGGTGCCCTCGATCAGGGTGTCCGCGACCGCGATCCTGCTGGTTCCCTGCGCCGGCCCGTCGTACCGGATCAGCTCGTCGACGCCGGTCACCGAGCGGGACGGACGGGACAGCTCCGGCAGCAGGTCGGGCACGGTCGCCAGCAGGTGTGCCGCGTTGCCGACCATGGCGAAGATCGTCCCGTAGCTGGCGTTGAACATCATGGCGGCCGAGTTCCGGATGTAGTGGCTGCCGGAGAACTCCTTGTCCGCCCGCCGGATGAGGTTCGCGGTCAGGCCGTTGTCGCCCTCGGGGCGCGGGAACCAGCTCTCGCCGAGGTCGTTCAGGCGCTTGCGCGCGGCATCTCCCTGCGGGATGTTCTCCGGCGCGAGGCCCGAATCCATCCGGAGCGCGATGCCGTGCGAGATCTCCGCGTAGTCCGCGTCGTCGGGTTCGGGGACGCCGAGCAGGGCCGCGGAGATGTGCAGGGCGAAGGGCGCGGACACGTCCGCCATCAGGTCGAACGGCTCGCCCGGCCGCTGGGCGGCCAGTCGCCCGCGCACGAAGTCGACCGCCTCGCGGAACAGCCGGTCCTTGTCCTGCGAGCGCATCGCGCTCACCAGGAGCTGGCGCAGCGGGTTCTGCTCCGGCGGGTCCATCATCTGCACGTTCTGGCGGAAGTCCGGGATCTTCTCCCCGACCCGGCTGGGGTCCCGCGCGAAGGTCGCGTGCTCGCGGAGCACGCGCACGCAGTCCGCGTGCCGGACGACCACCCACGCGCGCATGCCGGCATGCCAGTGGACGGGCTGCTCCTCAAGCATCCTGGTGTAGGTCGGATAGGGATCCCTGAGCATGGCCGGGGACAGCGGATCGTAGGTCGGGGTGGGGGTCACCAGGCTCCGCCTTCGTGTCATCGGGGTGGAGAACGCACGCCGCCGCGCGTTCGACGCGGGGCGGCGTGCGTCCGGTGTCTTTCACGAATTCCTTGTTCTCACTGCGGGATCACTCGACCCGGGGACCGGGCGTAGCTCACCGGTCCTCCGCCGTGTCTCAGTGGTTGTAGGACATGGACGTCACCCCCGTTCCGCGAGCAGTGGCACGAGCCGGGCAGGTGTCGGGTGCTCGGACGCGGCCCCGCGTGGCAGGTCCGCACCGAGCGCCGCGGTGTCTCAGTGGTTGTAGGACATGGACGTCACCCCCGTTCGGCGAGCAGTTGCACAAGTCCGGCAGGCGTCGGGTGCTCGAACACGTCACGGAGCGGCAGGTCGACACCGAGCCGCCCGTGAATGTCGTGCGCGACCCGTACCATGCCGAGTGAATGGCCGCCCCGTGCGAAGAAGTTCTGGTGGACGTCGGCCACCGGCACTCCCAGCACCTCGGCGAACACGTCGCAGACGGTCTGCTCCGCCCCTTCGGCCGGCGGCCGGCCGGCGGACTCCTCGGTCAGCGCCGGCAGCGCCTTCCGGTCGAGCTTCCCGTTGGGAGTCAACGGCAGGGCCTCGACCATCCGGAATCCGGTGGGCACCATGTGGAGCGGCAGCGACTCGGCCGCGTGTCGGCGCAGGGCGGTCGGCGTCAGCGTCTCGGTCGCGGGCACGACGTAGGCGACCAGGCGGGTGGCCGGGGTGTGCTTGTTGACCGCGAGCACGGCGACCTGGACCACCTCGTCGTGACCGCGCAGCACGGCCTCGATCTCGCCGAGCTCGATGCGGAAGCCCCGGACCTTCAGCTGGTCGTCCACCCGGCCCATGAACACGAGCTGCCCGTCGGCGCGCCAGCGCACCACGTCCCCGGTCCGGTACATCCGGCTGCCCGGCGGGCCGAAGGGATCGGCGACGTACCGGTCGGCGGTGAGGCCGGGCCGGTTGAGGTACCCGCGGGCCAGCTGCACCCCCGCGATGTACAACTCGCCGGCGACGCCCGGCGGTACCGGCTGGAGCCACCGGTCGAGGACGTAGGTCCGCATGTTGTCGACGGGTCGGCCGATCGGCGCCTCCTCCGGCCAGTCGTCGGGATCGGCGGGCAGGGCGAACGAGGTGGCCACATGGGTTTCGGTGGGGCCGTAGTAGTTGGCCAGCCGGCGGTCCGGCACGGCGCGGTGGAACGCCGCCAGTTCGGGGGTCAGCGCCAGGCTCTCACCGCCCTGGATCACGTGCCGCAACCGGGGCAGTTCGGTCCCGGCTGCCTGACTGATGTCGACGATCGCGGCGAGGACGAGGTTGGGCACGAAGACCTCGTCGACCTCGCTCTTCTCCAGCCACGTCACCAGCTTGTCGAGGTCCCGGCGGGTCTCCTCGTCCGGGAGCTCGACGCAGCCGCCGCGCACCGTGGCGATCAGGATCTCCACCAGCGCCACGTCGAAGCTGATCGACGAGAAGTTGGCGATCCGGTGGGTGGCCGCGCCGTCCGACGTCGCGGACACCCGCTCGTACCACCTGATGAGGTTCACCAGGGCGGAGCCGGGCATCACCACCGCCTTCGGCAGCCCGGTCGACCCCGAGGTGTAGATCATGTAGCAGGGGTGGGCCGGCAGCAACGGCGTGACCCGGTCCGCGTCCGTCAGGTTGCCGTCCGCCATGCCCTGCTCGTCGACCGGTCCGGTCAGCACGAGTTGGGGATCGCTGTCCTTGAGCATGAACGCCACCCGCTCCGGCGGGTACTCCGGATCGACGGGACAGTAGGCCGCGCCGGCCTTCAGCGTGCCCCACACCGCGACGATCAGGTCCACGGACCGGGCCATCGACAACGCGACGACCGACTCCGGCCCGATGCCGCGGCCGGCCAGGTGGCGGGCGACCCGGTTCGCCCGCGCGTTCAGCTCGCCGTAGGTCAGTGCCGAATCCCCGCACCGCACCGCCACCGCGTCCGGGGTCGCGGCGGCCCGCGCCTCCAGCAGTTCGGGCAGCGCGCTCTGCGCCACGTCCCTCGCCGTGTCGTTCCAGGCGGTGAGGACGTTCGAGAGCTCGGTCGCGGAGAGGATGGTGACGGCGCCGATGGTCCGGTTGGCGTCGGCCGCCATGGCCGTGAGCACGCGGACCAGCCGGGCCGCGATCGTCTGGGCGCTCGCGCGGTCGAACAGGTCGGTGTCGAACCGCAGGTCGCAGACGAGGCCTGCCGCCGTCCCGTCCGGCCGGTGGCGTGCGTCGACGTTCAGGTGCAGGTCGAACCCGGACGCTCCGAACCCGGGCGCTCCGAGGTCGGGCACGTCCGCGGTCGTGCGCAGCCCGGCCGGCCGCCACTCGACCGCGCGGGCTCCGGCGGTCACGAGGACCTGGCACAGCGGGTTCCGGCCCGGGACCCGTGCCGGATCGACGGCCCGCACGACGTGCTCGAACGGCACGTCCTGGTGCGCGAAGGCGGCCAGGTCGACCTCACGAACCCGGTCGAGCAACTCCGCGAAGGTGGGGTTTCCCGCGAGACCGGTGCGCAGCACGACCGTGTTCGCCACGAGTCCGACGACGTCTTCCGACGCCTCGTCGGGGCGCCCCGGGGTGAGCGTGCCGATCGGCACGTCCACGTCGCCGGTGAGCCGGCTGAGGAGCACGGCCAGCGCGGCCTGGACGATCATGAACATCGTCGTCCCGGTACGGTGCGACAGCTCGACCAGCCGTGCGTGCTCCTCGGGGGAGACCTCGAAGCGCACCGAGTCCTCGCCGCGACTCGGCGTCGCCGGGCGCGGGCGGTCGAACGGCAGCCCGATCTCGCCGCCCAGCCCTGACAACGTCTCCCGCCAGAAGGCCAGTTGCCGCGCCGCGAGGCTGTGTGGATCCGACGCGTCACCGAGGCGCCGCAGCTGCCGCAGCACGTGGTCGGCGTACTGCACGGGCGGCTTCGCCCAGACCGGGGCGGCGCCCCGGCACCGGGCCTCGTACGCCAGGGTGAGATCGCGGCCGAGCGGGGCCATCGACCCGCCGTCGCAGGCCGTGCGGTGCAGTGTCAGCACCAGGACGTGGTCGTCCGCGGCGATCCGGAACAGGCCGGCGCGGACGGGTATCTCCGTCGCGAGGTCGAAGGTGTGCGCCGCGGCGGCGGCGACCTCCCGCTCCAGGGCGGAGGGTGCGACGGTGCGGGTGTCGAAGACCGGGCGGGCGTCCGGAAGCACGCGTTGGACCGGCACCCCCGCCACGGGCACGATCACGGTGCGCAGGCTCTCGTGACGCAGGACGACGTCGGTCAGGGCCGCTTCGAGCGCGGCCCGGTCCAGTGCGCCGTGGAGCCGCAGGACGAGCGGGATCTGGTGGGTCGACGTGGTGCCGTGCACCCGGTCGAGGAACCAGAGGCGGAACTGGCCGGAGGAGACCGGCAGCGGATCCGGCCGTCGCAGGGGTCCTGACTGCTCCGGCTCGGCCAACGGCGCGATGTCGTTCAATACTGCTCCTCTTCGGTGCGTTCTCGGACACCGTCAGCGGTTCCCCGTGTCCCCACCGGGCGGATCGCCCGCCGTTGGAGAGTCGCACACGATGACGATCGGTTCGAGTGGTCGACGAATGATTCCGGTCAGGAGAACACACGGAACACTCCACCAGCCTGGTGCCAGCGGCTTTGCTCGAGTTCCGGGCTGTCACCGCAGTCACGCCCGCCACGCGCTCCCCGCCGTGCTGGCCGGTCAGGAACACGAAAGGGGGAAGGCGAACGGGACTTGTCCGGCCTCATACTGGCCGAGATTCGTTGTCGACCGGCATCCGTTCTCCTATCCCCCCCTCGGACCCGCCATCACATGGTGATACGGCCCCCCACTGCTACGGTCACCAGGCACGATCCCGCCGCGATGACCGTCCCGCGACCGCGGTCACACTCCCGCCCAACTGGCCTCGCACCATGACAAATTGCCGGAGCGTGCGTGGGTGGCCCGGCGGACGGGCCGGGCGGCCCCGCCGGCGTCACCGCCCGAACTCCCGCCGTAGTCGCCGCCCCCGGCCGAAGAAGATCCATCACCGGCCCGACGTTGATCGACGACCTCATCGCCGGGCCCGGCGAATCCCTCGCCCGGGCCGTGGCGTCACCCCGAAGCGAAAGCCCGGAAGCGCTCTGCCGGCAGCCCGGACCCGTCGGGAGCTTGTACACGCCCTGGCTTGGTGCGAGACTGGCGCGGCCACGGAAGTCGCGATTAGGGGGTCGCATTGAACGTCCCAGAGAGCGTCCGCGCGGAGTACGAGGAGCAGGGCTTCAGCATTATCCGCGACGTCATTCCGAAGGATTTGCTGGAGGAGATCAGGGCCCATGTCGACTGGCTCACCGATCGCTATCCGGACCTCCGCCCGGAACATCTCCACCATCCGCTGATACGCAATGACGCATTCTGGGTGAGACTCGTCTCCGACCCCCGGCTGGTGGATATCGCCGAATTCTTCCTCGGCCCGGACGTCGCGTGCTTCACGGCGCACTACATCTGCAAGCCCCCCCAGGACGGCCAGCCGGTGCTCTGGCACCAGGACGGTTCCTACTGGAACCTCGACCCGATGCGCGCACTCACCGTCTGGCTGGCCGTCGACCGGTGCACCACCGAGAACGGCTGTCTGCGGGTCATCCCCGGCAGCCATCGCATGCCGCTCCACGCGCCGGTCCGCTCGGTCGACTCGCCGAACATGCTGTTCTCGGTCTCCGAGGAGGAGCTGGTGCGGGAGTGGTCGGAGCGCAACGGTGTCGTCGACATCGAACTCGACCCGGGCGACGTCGAGATCCACCACCCGAACATCCTGCACTGCTCGGGGCCGAACACCTCGCCGCGCCGCCGCTGCGGGCTGGACATCGGATACATTCCGGCGACCACCAGGATCACCAGCGACGGCCTCTATCTGAATCCGCTCCTGGTGCGGGGCGAGCCCGTCGCCGGAATCAACAGCTACCGGCGGTATCCCTCCTATGTCCCGGAGGAGACGATCCCGTTCGCGGGCATGGAGAGCTGGGGCGAGGAGATCGCGGCCCGCAACGCCAGGAACTCCGACGAAGCCGCCGATCCGGAGACGCCGCTCGACGCCACCCACCGGATGATCGACCGGCTCCACGAAGGCACCGTCAAGCGGTGAACCCGCCTCTGTGACACAGGAGTCGGTCGAGGCGGTGTCCGGCCGCGCCGGATCCTCCCCGGACCGCCCGGGCGCCCTCCTGCGGGTCGATGTCCGCGCGCAGGAGGGCGGTTGACGGGTGATCGGGCCGCTCGTTCCCGTCGGTCCGGGGCGCTACGAGGCCGGGGCGGCCGGCTGTCCCTCCGCCCGCATGGCGCGGACTTCCCGGCTCAGCAGCGGCAGCAGGCACAGGGCGATGTAGGCGACTCCGCAGGCGAGTACGACCTCCCGCGCCCCGTACGCCGCGGCGAGCGGCCCCACGGCGAGCTGCGAGAGCGGGATCGCCACGAAGGACAGCAGCTCGTCGTAGGCCGCGACCCGCGACAACGACTCCGCGGGGACGGCGGCCTGGAGCGTCGTCTCCCAGCCGATGGACGCCACGGTGAGGCCGAGCCCTCCGACGAAGGCGGCCGCCGACACGATCCACGCGTTCCCGGTCAGACCGACCGCCAGCAGCGGTAAGCCCGCCAGGGTCCCCCAGACCGCGCCGTCACGCAGCGGCCGGCGCAGGACCACCTTGACGGCCACGACGCTCATCACCAGGAGCCCGATCGCGCGTACGGTCTGCACGGTGCCCCAGCCCATGGCGCCGTCGTTCCCCGACACCACCTGTGCCCCCAGCACGTTCCACGGCCCGACGTTGGCGGCGTTGACCAGGGCGAACGAGATGGTCATGATCACCACCCAGCGCATCGACCGGAAGGTGGCCCAGCCGTCGAGGAGGTCGTGCCAGAGCGGCTCGCGCGCCGCGGGCGGCCGGCTCTCTGCCGGGATGCGCGTGAAGGCCGCGGCGGCCAGGAGGTAGGAGGCCGCGTCGGCCGCGAGGGCCCACCCGCCGCCGACCGTGGCCACCAGGACGCTGGCGAGCATGGGACCGATGATGCGCACGGTGTTCTGGCTGCTGGCCAGGAGCGCGTTGGCGCGCTGGAGGTCCTGCCGCTCGACGAGTTCGGGCACGATGCCGCGGAGCGCGGGCTGCGAGAACGCGTTCACGACGCCGCCGACGAGGGCGAGGCCGACGAACGCGACGAGCTGGTAGCGATCCGTGATCAGCAGGACGGCCATCGTGGTCATCACGGCCGCGGTGCAGAGGTTGGACAGGAGGAGCACGGTCCGCCGGCTCACCCGGTCGGCGACCGCACCACCCAGGAGCAGGAGCACGAGAGTGGGGATCATGTTGGCGGCCAGGACGATGCCCAGATCGGCCGCCCTGCCGGAGGCCTGGAGCACGGAGAGGGCGAGCGCGACGGTGGTCATGGACGAGCCGGCCAGGTCGACGGTCCGGCCCACGAAGAACCAGCCGAAGCGGCCCTTCAGGAGGCGTTTCGTCGGGGTTGGAACTGATGTCACGGTATCTGTCACGCGGACAATATCGAGCCCGGTGGGGGGCCGGGTGAATCCTTGCGACAACAGTCGCAACAACCGCCCGGTGTCCCCGCGGTGGGGGAAGCCGACGGCGGGAAGGCCGCGCCGGCGGCGCGGCCGGACCGGCCCGGCCCATGGCGCCGACCTGTCCGGAACTCATGACCCCCGATGCGCCGTCGTCCGGCCGGCGCCCGTCCGCGACCGCGGTCGCGTTCTGCTCCGGACCGGTCCGCGGCGGCGCCGGCGCTCCACCGGAAAGGCCCGTCACCAGCCACGACACCACGTCCGTAACGAATCGTGAGCGGAACTGCCGCCGCCGCTCCGGATCCCGGCGGACCACCGAATTGCGGCGAATCCGGACCGATCTCGGCGGCCGCCGGACTTGTACGCCAGTACAGAACTGGCAATTTCTGCTCCGTGGGCGTCTCTTGACACCGAAGTGAAGACCGGGGACTCTGATCACCGGAGCAACATATTGGTGCGTTTCCAGCTGTCGCACGGCCGACTGCCGCTCAGGAGAACGCGCGCGTTGCGGGGGTTCACGGCGCATGTCCGGTATGGACATATCCGCCGCACTCCGGCAGGTCGCACCGCTCAGGGCGGTTTCCCCTGGTGCCACACAGGGTCATGGCAAGGCGTTCCCTCGGGCCGCCCGTGGACAGCGAGACTTCCGGCGAAAAGGGACACCTTGAATCCGACCGAAGCCAGGCTGGCAGAGATCTGGCGAACCGTACTGGGAATATCCGAAGTGGGTCGCGAGGACGACTTCTTCGCCATCGGCGGTGACTCCCTGCTGATGGCCAAGGCCGTCGGCCACATTCGGCGGACCTGGCTCATCGAGATCAATCTTCGGGACCTCATCGAGCGCCCGGTGCTCTCCGAACTCGCCCACTGGGTCGACCAGCGGGCGGCGGACGTCCCCGCGGCGTCGCACGCCGAGCGCGACTGACCCGGACCGGGCGGCAGGCGGGCCTTCGGCCCCACGGCCTGGGCGCCCGCACGGAGACAGCGAACGACCCCGAGGCACGCCGAGCGAAAGGTCCTACGATGAAGTCGGTCGTGTTTGTCGACCTGCCGACCTACGAGAACATGCTTCCGCTTGCCGCCGGATACATGCAGGCGTACGCGCAGAACGACCCGAAGCTCAGGGCCTCCTACCGCTTCGAGATCGCTTCGTTCCCGGCCGCCATGGACCGTGGGCGCATCCTGGGCGAACTCCTCTCCCGGGAGGCGGACGTCTACGCCATCGGGTGCTACATCTGGAACTCGAAGCTGGTGCAGTGGCTGCTGCGTGAACTGGTCTCGAAGCGCCCCGACGCGCACTTCCTGCTCGGCGGTCCCCAGGTGATGAAGAACGCCCCGCGTTACCTGCCCGAACCCGTCGACCGGGTCTACGTCTGCAACGGCGAGGGAGAGCTGACGGTCCACGGGCTGCTCACCCAACTGGCGGCCGACCGGGCCGACCTGAGCCTCGTCCCCGGCCTGTCGTACTGGGAGGCGGGCGAGCTGGTGACGACGGAGGCGGCTCCGCGCGTCAAGAGCCTGACCGAGATCCCGTCGCCGTTCCTCACCGGCGTCTTCGACGGGCACGAATTCAGCTTCGCGATCATGGAGACGAACCGGGGGTGCCCGTTCCGGTGCAGCTTCTGCTACTGGGGGGCCGCCACCAACGACAAGGTGCACAAGTTCGAGGTGGACCGCATCAAGGCCGAGCTCGACTGGATCACCGATCACGGGTTCGCCGGGCTCTTCATCGCCGACGCCAACTGGGGCCTCGCCCCGCGGGACGTCGAACTGAGCGAGTACCTGGTGGAACGCAAGAACCTGACCGGATTCCCGTTGATGGTGAACATGGCGGCGGCCAAGAACAAGCCGGACCGCATGGCCGAGATCACGGAGATCTTCGTGCGCGGCGGGCTGATGGCCGCCCAGCCGATCTCCCTGCAGAGCCTGAGCCCCGAAGCCCTCAAGATGGTCGAGCGCCAGAACATCCGGCAGGAGACGTACACCAGTCTGCAGCGGACGCTGCGCGAGAAGGGAATCAGCTCGTACGTCGAGCTGATCTGGCCGCTCCCGGGCGAATCGTACGGCTCGTTCAAGGAGGGCGTCACGAAACTGTGCCGCTCCGATGCGGACACCCTCATCATCTATCCGCAGCTGCTCCTCAACAACACCCCCATGTTCGGCCGGCAGGAGGAGTTCGGGCTCCAGGTCGAGTCCGCGCCCAGCGAGATCGCCGAGGCGGACGTGGTGGTCGCCACCAAATGGGTTTCCCGTCGTGAGTGCGAGGACGGGTTCTGGCTCTACTACGCGATTCACTGCCTGTACAACATGCGGGGCCTGCTGCTGGTCTCCAGGTACCTCGACCGGCAGGGCGTGGTGTCCTTCGGGGACCTCTTCGCCTCGTTCGCCGAATACCTCAAGAAGGGCGACGGCGAGATATGCGACTTCATCTCCCGGTCGATCGAGAACCTCGCGAACTATGACCTCATGAACACCGGTATCACCGCCCACATGATCCTGAGTTCGCACCGCGACGAGTTCGACCGGTTGCTCTTCGATTTCGTGAGCGGCCAGGAGTGGTGGGCCGATCCGGTGGCACGCACGGCATTCGAGATGGATCTGTTGGTCCGGCCGTACGTCTACCGGGAGCCGTTCCGGCTGCCTTCCGTCGGATTCCGGGAGGTCGAGCCGGAGGCCGTGGACGACTACGCGGTGCGGGTGCGCCTGCCGCAGGGCCTGACCGAGCTGGTCGCGGTGTTCGAGGACGGCGGGACACCGGCGGTGGGGAACGACGAGGGCACCGGCGGGACGACCGTGCGGATCGACCACCGGGGCCGGCAGAAGGTGCCCTACATGGCGCGCCGCAGTCTGGAGCACAACGCGAACTACTGCCAGGGCATCGTCCTGCGGTTCCGTGAGGTGCTTCCGACCCTGAGCCGCGTCAGGACCGAGTCGATCTCCAGCAGGTGACGGAGTGCAGCGACAGGACGGAGCGTCCATGGAAACCCCAGCGGACAACGGCAAGGCCGGCGCGGCGGACCCCGCGGACGTCGCGGAGGCGCTCGTCGACTGGCTGCGCGGCGAACTCAACGACGGGACCATCTCGGCCTCGGACAACTTCCTCGACGTCGGCGGCTACTCGCTGTTGTTCTCGAAGCTGAACAGGTTCCTCGGCGCGACCTACGGCGTGGCCCTCGACATCCGGACGACCTACACCGAGCCGCTCGACGCGGCCGTGACGAAGATGCAGCCGGCACAGAAGCGGTAGAGACGATGGAGGGGAAGGACATGAGCAGCTCCGAGCGCACGGATTTCTCGCTCACACCCGACGAGTTGGCGTCGTTCCACCGGAGCGGCTTCCTCGGACCGGTGACCGTCTACGGCGAGGACGAGATGGACCGGATCTGGAGGACCGTCCAGCGCGAGTCGCTGGACCGGTCGCGGGCCGCGTACCCCGAGGCCGCGGGCAGCGGGGCCGGGAACATCGTCAACTACGACCGCCACCTCGACATCGACGTGCTGGCCCAGCACGTGCTGAACCGGAAGATCGTGGACCGGGTGACGTCCATCCTCGGCCCGGACGTGCTCTGCTGGCGCACCGAGTTCTTCCCCAAGTACCCCGGGGACGAGGGCACCGACTGGCACCAGGCGGACACCTTCGCGAACGCCAGCGGCAAGCCCCAACTGCTGTGGCCCGGAGAGTCCGAGACCGAGTTCGGGGCGGGCACGCTCACGGTGTGGACCGCCTTCACGGACTCGACCCGTGAGAACGGCTGCCTGCAGATTATTCCCGGCACCCAGCACGAGCGGAACTACGACGAGACGCGGCGCATGGAGTACGACGCGCAGCGCATCAACTCCGAGGTCAAGAACGGCGTCAGGCGGGGGTTCTTCGGGTACGACTACCGCCAGCTCCAGGTCGATCCCGACTGGCGGCCGAGCGAGGAGGACGCCGTCCCCCTGGTGATGAAGAAGGGCCAGAGCGTCATCTTCTGGTCGACGCTGATGCACGCCTCGCTGCCGAACAGCACCGAGGACAGCTACCGGATGGGGTTCGCCTGTCGGTACGTTCCGACGAAGGTGCGGATCTACCCGGACACGGATCACATCGAGGAGTACGGCGGTGCCATCTCCCTGGAGAAGTGGGCGGCCGTGCTGGTGAGCGGCGAGGACACCTTCGCCCACAACAGGATCGCCGAGGAGGGCCGGTACGGCGGGCGGCGCGTCGGGTAGCCGGCCCGGGGCCGGGTGATTCCCTTGATCGCGGCGGTCGTCGTAGGCTGTCACGCCGTGACCCTCTTGCGCTTCGGACCGGACGCGTTGCAGGCGAGCCGGTTCGCCGTGTCCCCGCTCGCCGAGACGCTCAGCGAGATCACCCTGCTGCGGCAGGCGTGGGACCGCGGGGTCACGGGCCCCCGCGTCGAGGCGTTCGGCCGCTGGCTGACCGCGGGCCCGTTCGTCGGCGGTCTGCTGCGGCTGGTGACGGCCACCAAGTACCTGCCCGACTTCGTGGCCATTCCACCTCCCGGGGGGCTCACCGGCAGTCTGGCCGACGAGCTGGCGGCCATGCGCGCGATCGACGACCCGGCGGCACGCGCCATGCTCGCCGAGGCGCAGCGGTTCGCCTGGACCAGCGACGGGATCGCCTGGGCCGAGGTCGACGGGATCACCCGCCGCACCGCCGACGTCTTCACCGACCTCTGGGCGCAGTTCGTGGAGCCGGACTGGCAGCGGCGCCGGGCCGTCATGGAACGCGACATCCGCCACCGGGCGGGCGTGATCGCGGTCAGCGGGTGGCGGCACGCGCTGGAGGGCATGGCGCCCGGCGTCCAGTGGGTCGGTCACGACGCGATCCAGTTCTCCACGCAGAACTACGCCGACCGCCACATCGGGAGCGACGGCCTCGTCTTCGTCCCGCACACCGGGCTGTCCGGCCAGTGGACCTGTGAGTCGCCCTCGCGGATCGCGTTCGTGTACCCGGCCAAGGGCGCCCTCGCCGCGGACTCGCGGGGAGACGGCGGGGTGGCCCGGCTGCTCGGTCGGGGCCGGGCCAGTGTCGTCGCCGAGTTGCGGATGTCGGCGACCCCGTCCCAACTGGCGGTCGTGCTCGGTGTCTCGCTCGGCACGGTCTCCGCCCACCTGGCGGCGCTGCGCGAGGCCGGGGTCGTGACCACCCGGCGGAGCGGCCGCGCGGTGTACTACGAGCTCACGCCGGTCGGCGACGAGCTCGCCCGGCTCGTCACGGCCGGCGGCGGGCCCGGACCGGTCGGCCCGACGGCCGCGGAGGCGGGCCGCTGAGGAGGCCGCGCGGTCACGGTGCCGGCGACGGGCCGGCGGGTACGCGGACCCGCCGGCCGTCCGTCTCCGCGGGTCAGTCGCGCGTGTCGGACACGCACGGGCGGGGCGGGAAGGTGTCGCACCTGGCGCAGGCGGAGTCGGCGGCGCGGCACGCGCTCGCGAAGCAGTGGGAGATCGTCGGGTCGTTCGAGGATCTGGACGTCTCGGCGGAGGTCACGCCGTGGAAGCGTCCGGATCTGGGGCCGTGGCTCACCGACCGGCACGGCGCCACGGCGCAGTCACCTCCGCGGCGGTGACCGCGGTGCGCGCCTGGTCCGAGCCGCTGCACGCGGACTCGCACGCGAACACCCCGCCGCCGGTGCGGGCGCGGTCGGCGAGGGCGAAGCGTATGAAGGTCTCCAGATTGGGTGCGAAGTCGCCGGGAAGGTCGGGGGCATCAAGCACCCGTGTCGTTACCCGTCTGCGGCGTGGGCTCGCAGGCGGGGACGTGGCTCACCGGGGGTGGCCTTCTGACGGTGCCTCGGTGCCTCGGTGCCTCGGTGCGCCGGTGCGCTGACCGGGATCGGGGATCGGGGCGGGAACGGGTGGGCCGAGGGCCTGGGCCGGGGTGGTGCGGGGGTGGACCTTGGCTCCGGCGGGCCGTTCGCGTCCGGTCGGTTCGGGTGGCTGACGCACAGGTCAGTTGGGGTGTGGCGGGGATTGAGAGGGAACGCCGGATCCGTGGTTTCATAGCCCCTCGGGGGAGATCCGGACCGGTGTGGCGGCGTCCGTACAGCGAGAACCGGGGGCTTCGGGGGTGGGCGTGACCGTCTCCGTGGGGGTGCCCACGGGGTGTCGGGGCGATCCGGGCGGCCGGGCGCGACACGCCGGGGTTCCGGGAGCGGCCTCCCCGATCATCAGACAGCTGTTCGGTAGGTTGATTCGTCATGCTTGGTGTGCGCGTGCTGGGACCGATGGAAGCAGCCGTCGGTGGGGAACGGCTGGCGCTCGGCCGGCCCCAACAGCGTTCCGTGCTGGCGCTGTTGCTGATCGGCCGGGGCCAGGTGGTGTCCGTCGACCGGATCGTCGACACCCTGTGGCCGAGTACTCCTCCCCGCCAGGCCTTGGCCTCCCTGCATCCCTACATCTCCAACCTGCGCCGGGTGCTGGAGCCCGATCGCCCGCCCCGGTCGGCCTCCGAACTGCTGGTCAGCGCCCCGCCCGGCTACGCGGTGCGGCTGCCGGCGGAGGCCGTCGACGCGTGGCGGTTCGAGGCCGTGGTGCGCGAGGCGCGGGACGCCGAACCGGCGACGGCCCACCGGCGGCTGACGGAGGCGCTCGGCTGGTGGCGCGGCCCCGCGTACCAGGAGTGGACGGATCAGGAGTGGGCCGTCGCGGAGGCGGCCAGGCTCGGCGAACTTCGGCTGGCCGCACAGGAACTGGCCGCCACGGCGGGGTTGCGGGCCGGGCGGCCGGCGGAGGTCGTGCCGACCGCCGAGGAACTGGTGCGCGCGGACCCGCTCCGGGAGGAGGGGTGGCGGCTGCTCGCCCTCGCCCAGTGGGCGACCGGCCGGCAGGCGGACGCCCTGCTGACCCTGCGCCGGGCCCGGACGGCGATCGTCGAGGAACTCGGCCTCGACCCGGGACCGGCCCTCGCCGAGCTCGAACCGGCCATCCTGAACGGGCGGTTCGACGTGCTGCGGCAGGCCGTGCCCGAGCACGCCCGGAACGGGCCGGCCGTGGCCGAGGCGGTACTCGCGGCCGCGGCGCCCGCCGTCGTGGCACCCGCTGGTGGGGCACCCGCTGACGTGGCACCGCCCGCGGCCGACCGGGCCGACGGGGAGGGCCGTTCGTGCCCGGGGGCCCGCTTCCTCGGCCGGGAGGAGGAGCTGGACGGGCTCCGGGCGGTGGCCCGGGCCGCCACCCGTACCGGGGGAGTGGTGCTGGTGAGCGGGAACGCGGGGGTTGGCAAGACCGCTCTGCTCGACCGGTACACCGCGCTGCTCCGCGCGGACGGCTGGACGGTCGTGACCGGGCGCTGCCCCGACGAAGCCGCGACGGCACCCGTCGGCGCATGGGTCCAGGCCCTCACCGCACTCGCACGGCTCGCCCCACCGGCTGCCCCGGGCCCGGTGGACGACCTGCTCGCCCCGCCCGCAGGCGGCGCCGCGGCGACCGCGGACGCGACCGCGGCCCGGGCCCGTCTGCACACCGATGTCCGGGACCGGCTCACCGGGGCCGCCGCGCGCGGCCCGCTCGCCGTCGTGATCGACGATCTCGGCCGGGCTGACGCGCAGACCCTCGCGCTCCTCGGCCTCGCCGCCTCGCTGCGCGGCGTGCCCGTGCTCGTCGTCGCCGCCTTCCGCCCGGACGACGGCGGGCAGCGGCTGACCCCGCTGCTCGACGAGCTGGCCGCGCACGACCCCCACCGGCTCGACCTGCGGGGGCTGCCCGCCGCGGAGGCCGCCACGCTGGTCCGGGCGGTGGCGGGCGTCCCCGTCGGCGACGACGTGGTAGCGGCCCTGACCGGGCAGAGCGGCGGCAACCCGCACCACCTGGTGCAGGCCGCCCGGCTGTGGGGCGAGGCGGGCGTGCCCGCCGCGGTCGGCGATCTGCCCCCGGGGCTGCGGGCGGTGCTGCTCCGCAGGCTGGCGCGCAGGTCCGCGTCGGAACGGCTGCTGCTGGACCTCGCGGCGCTCTGCGGCGGGGACGAGGAGACGGCGCTCCTCGTCGCGGCCGCGGCCTTCGACTCGTCGCCGGAGCCCTCCACACCTGCGTGCGCCGTGCTGCCGACTGCCGTCGCGCCGGGCGCCGTGCCGTCGCGCGCCGTACCTCCGAGCACCGTACCGGCCAGGCTGCTGGCCGCCGGGCTCCTGACGGAGAGCGCTCCGGGCCGGGTCCGCCTCGCCCACCCCCTGCTGCGCGAGATCCTGGACGGCGAGCTCGCGTCGGCGGACCGCCGGGCCCTGCATGGCCGTCTCGCCACGGCCCTCGAACAGCTGCGCCCCGAGGACCGGGCCAGCCTGGCCCGGCACGCCGCCCGCTCCGGTGAGGAGGCCCGTGCCCGGCAGGCCGTCGACTGTGCGCTGCGCGCCGCCGATCTGGCGGAGCACCGGTTGGCGCACGACGTGGCGGCCGAACTGGTCCAGTGGGCGATCGACGCGGCGGACGTGCTCCCCGGGCCGGACACCGAGCGGGCCGGGCGGCTCGTCGGCCAGCTCGGTCGGCTGCTGCGGCTCCAGGTCAGGGCCGGTGCGGCCGAGGCAGCCCTGCGGACCAGGGAGCGGGCCGTGTCGGTCGCCCGCTTCGTCGGGCGAGACGACCTGCTGGCCGTCGCCCACGCGGCCTGGACCGAGCCGACCCCCTGGTTCACCCGGCCCCACCGGGAGACCGACCGCAAGACCGTGGAGACCCTCGAACGGCTGGCCGCCCGGGAGGATCTGGAGCCCGCGGTGACCGCCAGGCTGTTGCAGCGGATGGTCGAGGAGCTGGCCGGCACCGCCCCCGGGCCGGCCTTGGAAGCCGCCGAACGCCAGCTGCGGATCGCGCGTGCCGTGGGCGACCCGGGGCTGCTCGCCGCGGCGCTCACCACGATGACGCGGCTGATGCCCCACGAGCTCGAGGGCGAGCGTCGCGGCCTGGTCATCGCCGAGCTGCGGGACTTGACGGAGGAGCACGAGCTGCCGGCCTATCGGTGGGTGTGCGAGCACGTCGACGCGCGGATCGCCGCCGTCTGCAACGACGCCGAGGCCGTACGCGAGCACGCCGAGCGCGGGGTGGAGATCGCCCGGCGGTACGGGATGCCCGAGGCGGAGGTCACGAGCACCGCCACCCTGGCGATGCTCGCCCACGCGCGCGGCGAGTTCGACGAGGCGGAGCGGCTGTACGGGTGGGTCCGGGCGCGGCTGCACGGCGGGAACGCCTGGCACGGCGCCGACCTCTACGACCGCGGGCTGGTCGCCGTCCGGCTCGGCCAGGGCCGCGTCGAGGAGCTGGAGCCGCACATGCGGGTGCTCCACGACACCTGGGGCGTGCTCGGCGGGGAGGCGTTCGCGGTCGTCCTGGCCCTGCAGGGCAAGCTGGACGAGGCCCGGGCGGTCCGGCTCGCCCCGGTGCCGACCGCCGACCACTTCTTCGGGGTCCGGCTCGGCGCCCGGGCCAAGCTGGCCTATCTGCTGGGCGACCGGCGGGCGGCAGCCGAACTCGTCCCCCACCTGGCGCCGTTGCAGGACCAGCTCGGCTCGGCTGCCACGGGGGGCTTCTGCACCCGGCCGCTCGCGCTGGCGCTGGCCGAGGTGCACGTCCTGCTCGGCGACCTTCCGGCCGCCCGCCTGGCCTACGCCCGGGCGGAGGAGGTCGCTCTGCAGTGGGGCGCCGAGCACCTTGCCGCGGACGCCCGGGCCGGGGCGGCGGCGCTGGCCGCCGACCGGCCGGTGATACCTGCTCCCCGTACCGCGCAGACCTTCGCGGACCGGTAGCGCGGACCGGTAGCGCGGACCGGTGGTGCGGCCCGGTGGCGCTGACCGGGGGCACGGGCGGGCTCCGGTCGATCCGCGGTACCTGACGACTGCCGGGGCCGGGGCCCGGGGCCGAGGCGGGGGCGGGGGCGGGGGCGGGCAGGCCGCGGTCAGTGCGAGCCGTCGAAGGCGCTGTCACCGGCGACCCGGTACCCGGCCCGGCGCATCAGGGTGACCGCGGCCGTGGTGCGGGCGACGCCGTCGCGGGACGGGTCGCCGAGGGCGTAGAGGCCGGAACGGCCGGGGACTTCGTGGAAGCCGAGCCGCTCGAGCATCCAGGACGCGTTGGCCCCGGCGGTACGATCGGCCGCCACGATGCCGTGCTCGGGGTGACGGCCGAAGGTCACGTCGGCCGGCCCGGTCCACGCCGTCGTCCGCACCGGTCCGGTCCGGACGACGGGCTGGTCGCTGGTCATCACGGCCCGGACGCCCCCGGGCGCTGCGCCGGGCCCGCCGGCGCACTCGCGACGGCGTCCGCGGTCGGGCCCGCCGCCGCGCCCGCCGGAGGAGCCTCGGCGAGGGCGCCGCGGACCCGGTGCATCTCCCGGCGGTACTGGCGCTGCCCGGCCAGGCGCCAGAGCAGCCGGGCGGGCAGCGGCAGCCGGCCGAGGAACTCCGCCCGCTCGCTCGCGGAGGCGTTCTCCAGGATCGCGCCCAGGGCGATCATCAACCGGTGGCGCGAGGTCTCGGCGAGGCCGCGCTCGCCGACCGCACGCCATTGCTCCGGTCCGATGTGCGCGGCCACCAGGGGCATCACGGTCGACTCCTCGGCGTCCAGGTGGGCGCAGAGCAGGTCGTGGTGGTTGCGCAGGGCGGCCACCAGCGCGCTGCGGGTCTCCTCGGAGGGATCGGCCGTCCAGCGCTCCATCAGTGCGGTGATCCGGGTCAGCCCTTCGTCGAGGGCCTGGTGCTGGGCCTCCATCAGGGCCAGGCGCCCGGCCTCGTCGGGGGTCAGCCGCGGGCGCAGCGGGGGCCAGAGCAGTTCGTCCTCGCCGGTGTGGTGGACGTGCAGTCCCAGCACGTAGTGGTGCCAGGCGCCGGCGAGGACGGTGGCGCGGTCGGTGTCACCCGCGGGAACGGCGGCGACGAGGGTGGTCATCAGCCGCGACTCCCGGCGGAAGATCCGGTGGATCATCGCCATCTCGCGGGTGTAGGGGTGGAGGTCGGCCCGGGCCTGATCGGTCAGTGTCACGTGGCCCAGTGTCGACGGCACCCCTTGGCACCCACTTGCCGCCGGAACGTGGGCCGCCGGAAAGTGGGCCGTCGGAACACCGGCCACCGGAACGCCGACCGTCGGGGCGCCGCCCGCGGTGGGCGCGGCCCCGAGGCCGGGCGTCACTCGACCGGGCGGGCCAGTGCGGCGAACTCCGCCCAGGCGACCCGGGGCCGCGGCAGCCCGCGGCGGCTCAGGTAGCGGGCGGTCGCGGCGCGCGCGGTGCGCAGGGTGCGGAGCTGGTCGCCGGGGCGGCCGGCGCCGGCCGGGTCGACGACGGCGGTCGGTGCAAGCAGCCGGGTGCCGCCCTCGAGCGACAGGCGGCCCTTGACCAGGACGTTGCGAAGGCCGTTCAGCCGGTCGTTGTGACGGTGCACCAGCAGGGACGCCGGGCCCGGGAGCACCGGGGCGTCGGGCTCGGGGAAGACCTGGTAGCCGTCCGGCCGGGCAACGACCCGGGTGCGGGCGAGAACGGGGGCGCCGCCCGGTGCGGACGCGCCCAGGACGGCGGTCGGGAACTCCGCCAGCAGGCCGGCCCCGGGAAGTGCGGCCCCGAGAGGCTCTGCCCCGGGAAGCCCGGTCTCCGGAGTCCCCGATCCGGAAGGCGAAGCCCCGGGAGCGGCAGCGGGTGGCAGGTCCGCGAGCGGGGCCCGGGTCAGCACCTGGTCGGGGGTGACGGTGATGTGCAGCCGCAGGTAGTACCAGTCCATCAACCAGCGGGTGGGGTGGGTGAGGAACGCCCGGCTGTGCGGTTGGCGGACGAACATCTGCCGCCAGTACTCCTCGGCGTCGGCGACCCCGGCGCGAACCTCCTCCGGGCAGACGGCCGTCCCGCTGAGCAGCACCTGCGGGGCGCGGGCGTCGTCGTGGCCGGTCGGGTCGGAGAAGAGCAGGGCGACCCGGCCGTCGCGCCGGACGTTGAGCGCCTTCTGCGCGAACGCCGGGGAGGTGGTCACCAGGACGGTGCCGTCCGGCCGGATCCAGGCCGCGGTGGGCCAGGCCAGCGGAGTGCCGTCCCGGCCGAGGGTGGCGAACTCGCAGGTCCGGTAGGAGCGCAGGACAGTCGTGAGGGCGTGGTCGGGAGGAGTCATGGAGGACGAGCCCGTCAGAAGAGGTGGACGCAAGGGCGGAGGCAAGGGTGCGGCCGCAAGGGCGGGACCCAGGGCGAGGAGGCAGGGGCGAGGACACGGGAACGCGACGTAGGAAGGGGCGTCAGGGGAACCACCGGCGAAAGGCGCCGGGAACGCCAGTATCGCCGCCCCGCGCGGCCGGAACGGACGCCGGACGGCGGGCGCCAAGTGGGCGCCAAGTCCGCCCCAAGTCGCGGGCCCGACGCTCGTGGCCGCGACCCGGCCGGGCGACCGGTAGTCTGGCCCGCGCGCTGCCGCCGGGCACCCGGGCGGCCGTGCGACGGTCGGTGGCCGCCGCCACTCGCGGGTCCGGTCCCGACGAGGACGACGGACCCGGGGGACGGGTCCCCGGGGAGGCACGCCGCAGGTGGAGAGCACGCACGGCCAGGGGCAGGACAGCCAGGGCCAGGATCCGGGACCGGGGCCGGCACGGCTGGTCGGGCGCAGCGGGCAGACCGCGCGGCTGAGCGAGGCCCTGGAGGGCGCGCGGACCGGTGGCGGCGGGGCGGCGGTGCTGCTGCGCGGCGAGGCCGGCATCGGCAAGACGGCCCTGCTGGAGTGGACCGCCGGCCGGGCGGCGGAGGCCGGGTTCACCGTGCTGCGGGCGGTCGGCTCCGAGGCCGAGCGCGAGTACGCGTTCAGCGGCCTCCACCAGGTCCTCTGGCCCCTCCTCGAACAGGTCAGGGACCTGCCGCCGCATCAGCGGGACGTCCTGGAGCACGCACTCGGCGTGCGCCCCGGTCTGCCGCCGGGCGGCTTCACGGTGGGGGCCTCGGCCCTCGCCCTGCTCGCCGCGGCGGCCCGCAGCAGGCCGCTGCTCCTGCTGGTGGACGACCTGCACTGGGTGGACTCCTCCAGCATCGCGGTCTTCGCCTTCCTGCACCGGCGGATCGCGGCCCTGCCGGTCGTCATCGTCAGCGCCAGCCGGCCCGAGGACTCGACGGTGGAGGCCTGGTCGATGCACCCGGTCGAGGTCGGCGCGCTCTCGTCCGCGGAGGCCGGGGAACTGCTCGACCTGCGTCACCCGGGCCTGGCCGGCACCACGGCGGCCCGCCTGCTGGACGAGGCGGGCGGCAATCCGCTGGCCCTGGTGGAGCTGCCGCGCCAGCTGCGCCGCGGCCAGCTGCGCGGGATCGTCCCGCTGCCGGAGCAGCTGCCGCTCGGACGGCGGCTGGAGCGGCTGTTCGCGGACCGCCTGGCCGGCCTGACCCGGGCCGCCGAACGTGTCCTGCTGCTGGCCGCCCTGGCCGGGCCGGGCGCGGCCGAGGGCTCGGCCGCGTGGCTGCGCGCGGTGGGCGAGGACGTGGAGTCGGTGCTGGAGTCGCTGGAGGCCAGCGGGCTGGCCCGGCTCGACTCGGCGGGCCGCCTCGGCTTCCGGCACCCGCTGGTGCGCCGGGCCGTCATCTCCCGGGCCTCCGGCGCCCGGCAGCGCGAGGCGCACCGGCTGCTCGCCGAGGGCCTGACCGCCGACGACCCGAGGCGGCTGGTGCACGAGTCGAGCGCGGCACTGCTCCCCGACGACGACCTCGCGGCCCGCCTCCAGGAGGCCGGCCACCGGCTGGTGCGGCGCGGCGGTGACGCCGAGGCGGCTCTGCTGCTCGACCGCTCGGCGGCGCTCACCGCCGACCCGGCCGACCGGGCGCGCCGGCTGACCTGGGCCGCCGTCGCGGCGGCCCGGGGCGGCCAGCTGCGGCACACCGCACGGCTGGTCGAGGAGATCGGCCGCGGGCCGGTGCCCGCGGACATCGCCCCGCTGTTCTCGTACGCCGTCGTCTACGTGGACCAGAGCCACCGGGTGGAGTTCGAGTCGTCCGTCGAGCTGCTGCCGGGGACGATCGAGGCGCTCTCCCGGCCCGGCGCGGAGGGGTTCGGCGGGCTCGCCGAGCAGGCGTACTTCAAGCTGCTGCTCGCCGCCGTGTACACCGGCGACGCCCGGGCCTGGCAGGTGCTCGCCGAGTACCGGGGCCAGGTGTCCCCGCTCGCCCGGCTCTGCCACCGGGCCTGGTCGGACCCGGCCCGCACCGCGCACGGCGTGCCCGGGCTCCTCACCGCCCTGCTGGACGGCCTGGACCGCGGCCAGGAGGCGGGCGCCGCGTGGCTGCTGCTCTGGACGGCCGCGGCGGTGGACGCCGCCGACGGTCCGCTGCGGCGCCGCTTCGCGGGCCAGCACGGCTACGCGACCCGAGGCTCCGTGGCGAAGGCCGAGGTCTACCGGGCCTACCTGCGGGGCCGCTGGAACGAGGACGCCACCTGCCTGCACGAGGCCGAGGCGGCCGAGGAGCTCGGCTACCACTGCAACGCCCTGCTGTTCCGGCACTACCACGCGCACTTCCTGGCCGGGCGCGGCGACGAGGAGGGCCTGCGCGAGGCCGACCGGCGGATCCGCCCGGTCGCCGAACGGGCCGGCATGCGCTTCGTCACCGACCAGCTCGACCACCTGCACGCGCTGGCGTCCCTCGCCCACGGGCGTGACGAGGACGCCTACGGCCAGCTCAGCGCCCTGATGCGGCCCGGCGAGCTGCCGGCCGCCCTGCCCTGGTTCCACCTGCCGTTCCTCGACCTGGTGGAGGCCGCCGTGCGGACCGGGCGCCGGGCGAAGGCGGCCGCGCACGTCGCGGCCGGCCGGGCCGCGCGGATGGACGAGATCTCCGGCCACCACGCCTTCCTGCTGGCCGCGGCGGAGGCGATCGCCGCCGACGACAGGCACGCCGCCGCCCTGTTCGAGGCCGCCTGCGCCGTCCCCGGGGCCCGGCGCTGGGTCTTCACGTTCGCCCGGCTGCAGCTCGCGCACGGCCTCCGGTTGCGCGCCAGGGGATGCCGGGACGCGGACGCCCTGTTGGGTGAGGCGCGTCGTACCTTCGAGGAGCTGGGTGCGGCGCCGTGGGCGGATCGCTGCGCCGGGCCGCCGGGGGCGGCCGAAGCCCGGTCCGGCGGACTGCGGGGCGGGCCCGGAAGCCGGCCGCTGACCGGTCAGGAGGTGCGGATCGCGCGGCTGGCCGCCACCGGGCTCGGCCCCGCCGAGATCGGCGAGCGGCTCGGCACCGGTCCGCAGGCGGCGGAGGCCGGGCTGGCCAAGGCGCTCGCGAAGCTCGGCGTCGCCGGGCCACCCGCCCTCGCCCCGGCACTGACCGCGGCAGGTCTGCTCGGCCCGGTGGCCGTGCCGCAGGCCCGGTGACAGATCGTCGGCCGGGCTGTGGCGCGCGACCGGTGGCGCAGGGGCAGTGAACGGTGGCCGCCGGGGCAGGGCGGCCCGGCGGGCGGTGACGGCGGGGGCGTGGCACGGGTTTCCTCGGTGGAGTCCGCTCCGGCGACCGTCGCGACGGGCGGATGTCCGATGTGACGACCACTCACCGACCGCCACACCTGGGAGACCTCGATGACCCTCGACCGAACCGTCCTGCGCCGCGCGGCCGCCGCGGCCGGCTGCGCAGCCGCCGCCCTGACCGCCGCCCTCGTCCCGGCGGGGGCGGCCCAGGCGGCGACGCCCGGCCAGTTCACCCTCTGCTCGGACGGCTACTACTCCTCCTACGCGGAGTTCCCGAACCGCCACTTCGCCACCAGGATCGTGGAGCCCGGCACCTGCAGCACGCTCAACCTCTCCGGGGAGAGCAAGGAGTTCGTCGTCCTGCACCAGGGCAACGGCGCGATCGTCGGCAGCTTCTCCTACAACGACGCGGCGGGCACCGGCGTCTCCACGACCGGGAACGCGTGGTCCACGGGCTACTACCGCTGGTGACCCGGCGCCGGCGACCGGTCGCCCCCGAGTCCCCCGGCTCCTCCCAGACCGTCCCCCTTGCCTGTCGCTTATGACCCCTCGCCCCCATGACCCACCGTCGGTGACCCACCGCCGGTGACCGGGGCGCGCCGTGCCACCCCGGAGCCCCCGGTCCGGGGCGGCGCGGCCGCCAACCCGTGGACAAGTCCCTGACAAGAGGGGCGGTCTAGCGTCCTCGCAGTCCGAACGGACGAGTTCCGAACCAGTCGAGGACAGGCAGCCCGATCGCATGACGACCCAGCTCAACCCGGGGGCGAAGACCTCCACCGCACCGACCGCGACTCAGTTTGCCACGCCGCTCGCGGCCCCCGGGGCGACCCGGTTCGCGGCACCGGTCGCGCGGCCGTCCGCGGCCCGCGGCGGCACCGGCGCGGTCGGGGTGATCAGGACGACCACCATCGCCGTACTGGCCAGCGACCCGATCACGGGGGAGGGGGCGGCGCTCGGGCTCCGCCGCCACCCCGGGCTCCGGCTGCTCGCGCCCGAGGAGTTCCCGTCCGCGGACGTCGCGCTCGTGCTGACCAGCGCCGTCACGGAGGAGACGATGACCCGGCTGGAGGACTTCGCGGACCGGTCCGAGAACCCCGCCCTGGGCATCGTCCTGGTCACCGAGGGCATCCGGGAGCACCAGGTGCTGCGGGCGGTCGAGCTCGGGCTGCGCGGCGTGCTCTGGCGTCAGCAGTGCGACTTCGAACAGATCCTGGAGGTCGTCCGCTGGGTGGCCGTCGGCGGCACCGACCTGCCCCCGACGGTCCAGGGCTGGCTGGTCGACGGCTTCCGGTCGGTCCAGCGCGACGTGCTGGGGCCGCGCGGGCTCACCGCCGCCGGGCTGGAGACCCGCGAGGTGGCTGTGCTGCGCCTGCTGGCCGACGGCCTGGACACCGCCGACATCTCCCGCGAGCTCAGCTACTCCGAACGGACCATCAAGAACATCGTCAGCGGCATGATGACCCGGCTCGGCTTCCGCAACCGCACCCACGCGGTGGTCCACGCGATCAGGTCCGGTGTGCTCTGAGCGCGCGGCCCACCGGGCCGACCGGGGGCGGGCGGACCGGTGGCGGCGGTCAGGCATCGCGGGCGGGCGCGTCGTAGCCCCGGGTGCCCACGGCGCCCTGCACGAACCGCCGCAGGTGCGCTCGCACGGGGTCGGGCTGTTCGAGTCAGGGCTCGTGCCCTGCGCCGTCGATCCGGGTCACCGGAACATCGAGCCGTAGCGCGAGGAACCGGAGCGCCGACCCGGGACGGGGATCGTCGGTCCCACCGAGCAGCTACGTTCGCGGGGGCAGGCACGCACGCAGCTCGGCAAGGCGCGCATCCAGCGGATCGGCGCGTCCTTCCCGCCCCGAGGCCCGCGACCATGGGCGCGATGTCCCTCAGGTAGTCCGGCAGACCGGGACCACCGTGGAGCAGGACCACGGCCGGCCGCCGGGTCGTGTCCCCCAGCGCCTCGCAGCGCACCGTCGGTCGTCGACACGATGCCCCGCATCGCCGTTGACGCCACCGTCATGAACGTAGCGGCGTCACCCGGGTTCCGCCAAGGGCCGGGCCGGTGCTCAGCGCAGGTACCACTTCTGGTTCGAGGTGCCGACGCAGTCCCACAGTTGGAGGGCCGTCCCGTTGGCGGTGCCCTGGTCCCTGGCGTCGACGCACTTGCCCAGGCGGGTGTTGACCAGGTCGTGTGCCGGGTTGAGCGCGAACTGCTGGGCCCAGCCGCCGTTGCAGCCGGCGAGCTGGATCGCCGTGCCGTCGGCGGCCGAGGCGCCGGCCACATCCAGGCACAGCCCCATCGAGCGGACGCTGCCGTCCGGCCGGAACTCCCAGCTCTGCCAGGCGGAACCGGCGCAGTCCCACAGGCGCAGCGCGGAGCCGTCCACGGCGGCGTGCGCGGACACCTCCGCGCAGCGCTCGGACCCGTAGCCCGCGATCATCCGGCCGACCGGTGACGGCGCGGCGGCCGGGGCCGGTGGCGCGGCGGGGGCGGGCGCGGGCGGCGCAGGCTGGGCCC
>NZ_JBHWUI010000095.1:0-34693 GCF_042737525.1 Kitasatospora sp. NPDC059973
GGTCCACCCGGCCCCGCTCCGCCCGGTCCGCGGTCAGGCAGGCGGCGACGGCCGGGCGCCAGCGCGCGGGCAGCGCGTCGTCCAGCCGCAGCGGCGCCACGCCGCGCGCGTAGGCCTGCGCGGTGAGCGCGCGGGCCCGGGCGGTCGCCCCGAGGAACGGGTGCAGCCCGCCGGTGAGCAGCTGGTGGGCGAGCACGCCGAAGGCCCAGATGTCGGCGCTCGGCCGCACCGCGACACCGCGCGCACCGGTGCGCTGGGACCACCACTCGGGCGGCACGTGGTCGGGCGAGCCGAGCGGCGGGGCGTAGGCGTGGGTGCCCTCCAGTTCGGCGGTGAGGCCGAAGTCGGCGAGCCGGGCGGTGCCGTCCGGCATCAGCAGGATGTTGCCGGGCTTGAGGTCGCCGTGCACCCAGCCCGCGGTGTGCATGTGGGCGAGCCCGGCGCAGACCCCGGCCAGGATCCGCTCGGCGTCGGGGACGGGCGTGTGCGGCCGGGCGGCGGCGAGGACGTCCTGGAGGCTGCGCTCGGCGCGTTCCATCACCAGCGCCAGTGCGCCGTCGAGCCCCGGGTGCGCGGGGTCGGCGACGGTGAGGACGGCGAGCGTGCGGATCAGGTTCGGGTGGTCCGCGCGTCGGCCGAACCGCATCTCGCTGCGCGCGAGCTGCGCCATGGTGCGGCGCTGGCCGGGGCTGAGCCGGGCCGGGCAGAGGAACTTGACCGCGAGGTCGGCCGGTCCGCCGCCCGGCCGGTGGGCGGCGTAGACGCTGCCCCAGGCACCGGCCCCGAGCGGCTCGGCGATGCGGTACCCGGCCACCGTGTAGCCGGCCGGGACGTCGAGGTGCGGCGGGCCGGGCCGGGCGGGCGCGGGCACGGCGGATCAGCCGCCCCGCCGGGGCGGGAGCAGGGCCAGGTGCTCCTCCCGGACGAGGTCGAACCGCAGGGCCAGCGCGACGAGCTCCTCCCGCTTGCCACCGGCCCGGGCGGCGTCGTCCGGCGCGTCGTCCGGCGTCTCGCGCAGCCGCAGCTTGGTGGCCACCAGGTAGTCGATGTGGTAGTTGACGGCGGATCGGGTGAGCCCCCGGCAGGAGGGCAGCGAACGCAGCCGGGCCAGCACGTCGGTGACCCCGGGGACGACGGCGGCGGACGGCGAGCGCAGTCGCGGCTCACAGAGGGCGAGCAGGACGAGGAAGTACTTGGACGTCGGGTCGAGGGCGAACGGACTGACCGTCATCTCGCCCTCGGACGCTGCCGGTTCGCCCTCCAGGTAGGCGTGCTGGGGTGCGAACACCTTGAAGGCGACCGGCTCGCCGAGGGCCGGCAGGAACACCCGGGAGAACTCGAAGGGCACCGGTGCGCCGAGCCGGCCGGGAGCCACCTTGACGTGCTCGCCCGCCCCTTCGAGGTTCTCCACCACGTACGTCGCGGAGGTGCTGAAGTTGGAGAGCCGCCAGTAGTCCTCGGCGGCCGTGACCTCGCCGGCGCGGCGCGAGACGCCCTGGTCGGTGAGGGGGATGGCGGGCGGGCGGCCGGGCTCGCCGCGCCCGAACTCCGCGACCTCGCCCGGGCCCAGGTGCAGCAGCGCGGGCCTGCCGGGCGGTGCGGAGCGCCCACCGGGCGGGCCGGGCCGCGCGCCGATCGGTGCGGGCCGCCCGCCGGGCGGGGCTTTCGGGCGGGGTTCGGGCAGTTGCACGATGACCGTGTCCACGCAGGCCACCTCCGTAGGTCGCGTCGATCGTAGCCGTCCGAACGGCTTCGCGCCGGTCCGCCACCCGTACGAGTGAACGCCGGGGCGGCGCGGGGCGGCCGGGCCCGTCGGGGCGTCAACCGGACTGTCCCGAAGTCGACTTGGCGAGCCCGCGGACCGGCTCACGACGGGGTCGGTTGGGCCGGTCGCCGACGCGCCGCGCGGGGCGCCCTCCGGGCCGGTTCGCCCCGCCGCCGGGGGTCGCTCACGACCGGAGGCCGATCCGCCGGTTGCGGTGCGTAGTTGAACGGTCACCTTGAGTGTGACGCAGCACACATATGGCATGCCCATGAAATGTGCAAGACTCATCCCACGGAGTGAGATTCCCTTGATTTCCAAGGAGGTTCATATCATGCGCGCTCGGATCGCAGCCCTGATGGTCGCGGTGGCAGGGATCACGGCGTCGATGGCCACCCCGGCCTCGGCGGCGTCGACGACGAACGGGACCGGTGAGGCGGCGTGTATCGCCGCCGCCAACCGGCCCTGCGTATGGCTGGAGAAGGACGGCGGAGGAGTCGTCGGGGTGGCGCACGTCTCGCCGGCCTCCTCGACACAGCTGACGGTGGTTCAGGTCGAGGTCAGGACGCAGCGGGCCTGGGGCAGCCCCTGGGTCACCGTCGCGTCCGCGACCACCGTCACCAAGGGGTACGCCAAGGCCGTGACGCCGCGCGTGGTCACCGGGGATCTCAAGATGATCTGCGCGGTCGGCGGCCCGGCCCTGGAGGCCGAGCACCAGGTGACCACCTGCACCGCCCCCTTCTGATCCACCGGAGAACCCCGCGGCGCCCCGCCACGCGTCGCCGGGACGCCGGTCGCCGGGGAGTACGGGGAGTACGGGGAGTACGGGGGATCCGTGAGCCGGGGCCGTCGGGCCCCTCTCCGGGGCCGGCCGCCGGGTCCGCAACCGGCGGCCGGCCCACCCCGCGCGGCACACCCGCACCTCGGTGGACCGGCTCCACCGGCTCCCCCGGCACCACCGGTAGCCACCCAGGAGACTCCCGGCCCGCACTCGGGCCAGGCGCGCGCCGACAATGCGCCAACCTGCCCCCCGAAACCCGCCCGCTGTGCACAACCCTCCTCGGAGCATGGGATTTTGCACTATCTTGGCAATTCGGGGAGCGGGGCGGGCCGCCCACCCGGCAGAGGTGCGCCCGTGCGGGCGGACCCTGCCCGTGTGCCATGCCCGACTCCCGCCGCCGCAGCGCCGATGGCAGTCGCTCACGGCAGTGCTCACGGGGAGAAGGGGGAGCGTGTCGATGCCCGAGGGGACCACGCGTGCGACCGGGGCCGGTGACGGTCCGAGCAGCAGAGGCGCCGGCCCGACGACCGGGGCCGCGCCGCCGCCGGTCGGGGCGGCCGGCCCGACCGGCGAAGCCGGAGCCGCCGCTCCCCCGCCCGGCCGGCTCGCCGGGCGCCGGAGCAGCGTCGACGCCGCGCTGCGCAACTCCCCGCTGCAGCCGCTGTTCCGGCTCGCCGCCACCCGCCGTCTCGCCGTCCTCGCCTACCACGGCGTGGACGACCCCAGGACCTTCGCGCTCCAGATGGCCCGCCTGGTCCGGATCGCCCGCCCGATCTCGCTGCCCCGGGTCGAGCAGGCCGTCCGCTCCGGCCGTCCGCTGCCGCCCCGCAGCGTGCTGGTCACCTTCGACGACGGCGACCGGACGGTGCTCACCGAAGCCCTGCCCGTGCTGACCCGGCTCCGGATCCCGGCCGCCGCCTTCGTGGTCACCGAACTCATCGACGGCGACCGGCCGTTCTGGTGGTCCGAGGCCGCGTTCCTGGCCTCCCGCGGCGGCACCGCGCGCAGCCTGGCCGGCTGCCCGCCCGGCGCGGTGGTGCGCCGGTTGAAGACCCTGCCCGACCGCGACCGCCGCACCGCCCTCGCCGAACTGCGCGAGAGCGCCCGGGCCCGCGCGCCCCGGCAGGAGCAGCTCACCCGGCACGACCTGCTGACGCTCCACCGCTCCGGGGTGTCGATCGGCAACCACACCGTCGGCCACCCCTGCCTCGACCAGTGCGAGGACGACACCCTCCGGGACGAGATCACCACCGCCCACCACGCGCTCACCGGCTGGCTCGACGGCGAGGAACCCACCGCCTTCGCGTACCCCAACGGCAACCTCGACCAGCGCGCCGAGCCCGTGCTGCGCCGGCTCGGCTACCGGGTCGGCTTCCTGTTCGACCACCGGCACGACCGGCTGCTGCCCGGGCGCCCGCTGCGGATCAGCCGGCTCCGGGTGAACTCCACCACGAGCCGGGACAGGTTCGACACCATTCTCTCGGGGCTGCACCCGGCCGTGCACCGGTTGCGCGGCGGCGCCTGAACACCACCTGGGGGGCGGGGCGTTGGAGATCACGGCGAACAGTGCGGCCGGTGCGGCGTCCGGACCGGTCCGGTACCGGACGGCCGCGCTGCCGGCGCGGGTGCTGGACGGCTGGCGGGAGCTGGCGGCCGCCGATCCGGGTGGCTCCTGGTTCACCACGCCGGAGTGGGCGCTCTCCTGGTGGGAGACGCTGGGCGCACGGCAGGGCGGCGGCGAGGTCACCGTCTGGCGCGAGCCGGACGGCCGGGTGAGCGCCGTCGTACCGCTGCTGCGCACCCGGCGGCGGCTGCACCCGCGGGCGCCACTGACCGTCCCCTGTCTGACGGTGCTGGGCTCCGGCCCCGGCGCCGCCGACCACTGCGGCGTCACCGCCGCACCCGAGCGACGGGCCGAGGTGGCCGCCTGGCTGGCCCGGCGCGCCCGGCGGGCGACCCTGCTGCTCACCGATCTCGACCCCGGCCAGAGCGGGTTGCTGCCCGCCGGTGCGGTCGAGGTCGGCCGCACCCCGTGCCCGCGGGTCGACCTCACCCCGGGTGCGGACGCGCTCGGCTCCCGCCAGTTCCGTGCCGACCTGCGCCGCTACGGCCGCAAGCTCGCCGCCGGGGGGATCACCTTCCGCTGGGTGGCGCCGGCCGTGGGGAGCGGCGAACTCGCCGAGCGGATCGCCCTGTTGCACACCGTGCTCCGACTGCACCGGCTGCGCCGGTCCGCTCTCGGCCTGCCGACCACCTTCGACGAGGCCCGCGCACCGCTGCACGTGCGCCTGATCGAGCGCTCGGCCGCCACCGGTCGCGGCGAGGGCCCGGCCTTCCTGGTCGCCGAGCGCGCCGGGGAGGTGGTCGGCGCCCTCTACGGGTTCCGCTGGCGGGACACCTTCGCCTACTACCAGATCGGTTGGGACCAGGCCTGGGCGCCGCTGCGGCTCGGCACGGCGGTGATCGCCGAGGCCGTCCGGGCGGCCGCCGGACAGGGCCTGACCACCTTCGACTTCCTGCGCGGCACCGAGCCCTACAAGTACCGCTTCGGAGCTGAGGACCGTGAGGACGTGTCATGGCTGGTGCCGCACGGTCTCTCCGGCGCGCTGTTCGGTCTCAAGTACCGGGCCAAGGAGGCCCGGCAGGGCTGACCTCGGCAACGTGCCTCCCTACCGCCGACCCTTCAGCCAGTCGGCGAGGGCCTCCAGGGCCGGGGCCGGGTCACGGCGGCCGATGCCGATCCGGAACCGGTCGGTCGGCGTCGGGGTGAGCTCGGAACGGTAGATGCTCGCCGGCAGCAGCAGGACACCGGCCTGCTCGACCAGCGCGGTGCAGAACGCCTCGACGCCGTCCGGTCCGAGGTAGCGCGGGTACGCGACGCAGCCGCCGTCCGGGGCCCGCCAGTCGAACAGTTCGGCGTGCTCGGCGAAGAAGGCGTCGAAGAGCGGCAGGTTCGCGTCGATGATCGCGCGGTTGCGGGCCAGGATGTGCTCCCGGTTCCGGATCGCGATCCGGGCCAGGATCTCACCGGGGGCCGAGTTGCAGATGGTGGTGTAGTGCTTGGCGCGCTCCAGCCGGGAGCGCAACTCCCGGTCGCGGCAGGCGATCCAGCCGATCCGCAGGCCGGGCAGGCCGAGCGACTTGGAGGTGACGTTCAGCGACAGGGCGCGCTCGGAGAGGTCGGCGGCCTGCGGCAGGGTGCGGCCCGGGTCGCGCTCCAGGCCGCGGTAGACCTCGTCGCTGAAGAGCCGGATGCCGCGCTCGTCGCAGAGCCGGACCAGGCGGGTGAAGTCGTCGGCCCCGATGACCTTGCCGGTCGGGTTGTTGGGGAAGTTGACCGAGACGACCCGGGTGTTCGGGCGCAGCGCGGCCACCAGCTCGTCGAGGTCCAGCGCCCAGTCGCGCGCCGGGTCCAGCGCGACGCCGGTGACCTCGCAGAGGGAGAGCGCGATCGTCTCGGCGGACTGGTAGTTGGGGGTCAGCACGACGGCGTGGTCGTCGGGGCCGAGCAGCACCTGCATGGCGAGGTTGAGCGCCTCCTGGGCGCCGCCGAAGCAGATCACGTCGTCGGCGCCGACCTGCTCGTACATCCCGGCGACCGCCCGGCGCAGGGCCGGGTCACCGAAGGTCTCGGTGTAGCCGAGGGCCAGGGTGTCCCAGGCCTGCCGCTCCTCCTGGTCCGCCAGGGCGAGGAGTTCGGACATCGTCATGGTCTGCGCGTCGGAGGCGGTGAGGTGGTGGCGGGCGGTGAACTCCCAGCGGGAGAAGTAGGTTTCGAGCCGGAAGTCGGGGAGCGTGGTCATCACTGGTTCCTCTGCGGTGCGGTGGGCTCCGGTGCCCGGAGTCCGGTCCCGGACCGGGCTACGGCTCGGCGGGGTGTTCGGGTTCGGCCCCGGGTGCGGGCCCGGCCGGGCCTTCGGGTTCGGCCATGGGCTCGGGCTCGGCCCGGAGTTCGGCGAGCAGGGCGTAGACGGTGGAGCGCGAGACCTTGAGCGCGGTCGCCACGGCCGGCACCGCCCGGCGCACCGCGAGCACCCCGGCCCGGTCGAGTTCACGCAGCACGGCGAGCCGGTCCTCGCGGCCCAGCCGGTCCGGCGGGCGGCCGTGGGCGCGGACGTAGCCGCCGATGACGTCGTTCATCCGCTCCGTCCAGTCGCGCTCGAAGAGCGGCTCGGGCCGCGGCGCGGTGGGTGCGGCGAAGCCGGCCAGCAGGGCGGCGGCCTGCTCCAGCGGCCCGCGGTCGAGGTTGACGCAGAGCACCGCCGAGGCCCGGCCGTCGTCGTCGCGCAGGACGGCGCTGACCGAGGAGAGGCGCCGACCGTCGGGCAGCAGCTTCTCGTACGGCCCGAGGACATCGGCCCCGTAGACGTCGGGCAGGGCAGGGGCCAGGTCGTCCAGCTCGCCGAGCAGCGAGGGGTCGCCGGGGGCGCGGCCGCTCATCGGGTGCCAGATGGCGAGCACCTCGTCCCGAACGGCGTCGTGCAGCACCACCTCGGCGTACGGCCCGAGCAGCAGGGCCACCGCCTGGCAGACGGGCGCCCAGGTCCGGACGCGTGGGTCGGGGGTCTCCGCGGTCATATCTGGACTGTACGTCCAGCCCGGACGTTCCGTCCAGGGCGACTTCGCAGGGCTGCCACCGCACGGGCGCGCCGGGCGCGGCGCGCCGAAACTCCGGGGGAATGGCCGCAGAATGGCCGCGCGCTCGAAAGGGCCCGGGGGTTCACCGTGCCCGGAACAATTCCGTCCGGACGGCGGCACCGATTCGGGAGGAAGCCGCGGGCGGGGAAATGACGAAGGCGAGGAGGTGAATCCACTCCTCGCCGCTACCAAGATATAGCGCACCCCCGGCCTTGCGGCAAGACCCCGGGGCCGCCGCACAATGGTCGACCTGGGCCGGGACCTGCGGCCCTGACGGATCGGCGCCTGTCCACCGCTCCCGGCGCGGGGGCCGCACGACGGCCGGAACTCCCGGCGCAGCTCGCGGACACGGAAATCCGGCACGAGCCGGGGTGTACGCACCACCGGACGGGCGGCGGCCGACCGTCCGGAAATCCACTCTCGTTGAACGGGCGTTCTGATGATTGACGTGATCGTGGTCGGCGGCGGACCGACCGGCCTGATGCTGGCGACCGAATTGCGGCTGGCCGGAGTGGGGGTGGTGGTGCTGGAGCGGGCGACGGAGCCGGACGCCCGGTCGCGCGGGCGCGGCCTGCACACGCGCAGCGTCGAGATGATGGACCAGCGCGGTCTCCTGGACCGGTTCCTCGCCGCCGGCGAGAAGTTCCGGATCGGCGGCTTCTTCGGCGGCGTCCACAAGGCGTGGCCGGAGACGCTGGACACCGCCCACCCGTACGGACTCGCCGTCTCCCAGACGGCGACGGAACTGCTGCTCGCCGAGCGCGCCCACGAACTCGGGGCCGAGATCCGGCGCGGCCACGAGGTGGTCGGGCTGAGCCAGGACGAGGACGGGGTCGGCGTCGAGCTGGCGGACGGAACGCGGCTGCGCTCGCGCTACCTCGTGGGCTGCGACGGCGGCCGCAGTACGGTGCGCAAGCTGCTCGGCGTCGCCTTCCCCGGTGAGCCGACCACCGTCGATACGCTGCTGGGCGACATGGGGGCGGCCGAGGACCGGGCGACCATCGCGGCCGTCGTCGAGCAGGTCCGCGCGACCCAGCCGCGGTTCGGCGTGGCCCCCGACGTCGACGGGCAGCAGGGCGTGTTCCGCATCATCGTGCCCGCCGCCGGGGTGGCCGAGGACCGGTCGGTCCCGCCGACCCTGGACGAGTTCAAGCAGCAGCTGCGGGCCTTCGCGGGCACCGACTTCGGTGTGCACTCGCCGCGTTGGCTCTCCCGGGTCGGCGACGCCACCCGGCAGGCCGAGCGCTACCGGGTCGGCCGGGCGCTGCTGGCCGGCGACGCCGCGCACATCCATCCGCCGACCGGCGGCCAGGGCCTGAACACCGGTATCCAGGACGCGTTCAACCTCGGCTGGAAGCTGGCCGCCACGGTCAACGGCTGGGCACCGGAGGGGCTGCTGGACAGCTACCACGCCGAGCGCCACCCGGTGGGCGCCGCCGTGCTGGACAACACCCGGGCGCAGATCACGCTGCTGGGGACCTCCCCGGGCGCGACCGCGCTGCGGAGCCTGCTGTCCAGGCTGATGGACATCGAGGAGGTGAACCGCCAGTTGACCGGGATGATCACGGCGGTCGAGGTCCGCTACGACCTCGGCGGGGGCCACGACCTGGTCGGCCGGCGGCTGCGGGACGTCCGGCTGGCGGAGGGCCGGCTCTACGGGCTGATGCACGAGGGCCGGGGCCTGCTGCTCGACCGGACCGGGCGGCTCTCGGTGGCGGGCTGGGCGGACCGGGTCGACCGGGTCGCCGACGCCGGCGCGCAGCTGGACGTGCCCGCGGCGCTGGTGCGGCCGGACGGCCACGTGGCGTGGGTCGGCGAGGACCAGGGCGAGTTGCTCGACCGGCTCGCCGAGTGGTTCGGCGCACCCGTCGGCTGAGCGCCGAAGCGGTGCACGGCGGCGCCGCCGACGCCCTCCCGAAGGGGAGCGCCGGCGGCGCCGGACTCACTTGCAGCTGATCAGCAGCGCGAGCGTGGCCGAGCAGGTGCGGGACGCGCGGTCGTTCGCCGCCACCGGGTCGGTGGGCGCGCTCGCGGTGCGAGCGGCCGTGACGGTGAAGGTCCGGCCGAGGTTGAGCAGGCCGACGTGGACCGTCACGTGCCGGGTGACGCTCGCCCCCTTCGCGAGCGGACCGGCGACCGCGCAGGTCAGCTTGCCCGCCGCGATCGTGCAGTCGGTCGAGGAGGCGGTGAAGCCGGCCGGCAGGTCGGCCGAGATCGTCGCCGAGGTCGCCGTCTCCGGGCCCTGGTTGGTCACCGTGAGGGTGTAGTCGACCCGCCCGGAGAACAGGCCGCCCACCGGGGTGGCGGCGAGCGAGACCGCGAGGTCGGCGGTGGGCGCGGTGTAGGTGAAGCGCCCGGCCGGGACGACGGCACTGGTACCGCCGGCCGTGGTGACCCGGACGTCGACGACGCCGGCCGCGGCGGCGGCGGGCGCGGTGGCGGTGCAGCCGGTCTCCGTGCACGAGACGGCGGTGGCGTTCCCGGCCGCGCCGAAGCTCACGGCGGTGGCGCCGTTCAGGTCGGTCCCGGTGATGGTGACCTTCGTCCCGCCCGCCTGCGGTCCGCTCGCCGGGCTGACCCCGGTGACGACCGGCACCGGCAGCGGGAAGCCGAGCACCGTCACGGCGTTCGCGGCGAAGTCGGCCAGGTAGCCGCGCCGCCCGTCCGGGGTGACGGCGAGCGCGTACGGGCTGGTGCCGACCGGCACCGTCGAGGTGACCTTGCGGTCCGCGGTGGCGATCACGCTCAGCGTGCCGTCACCGTAGTTGGAGGCGTACGCCGACTTGCCGTCGGGCGAGAGCGCGACCGAGAACGGGTTGGCCCCGACCGTTACCGTGCCCACGACGGTGCGGCCCGCCGTGTCCAGCACGCTGACGGTGTCGTCGCCGCCGTTGCCCGTCCAGAGGCGGGAGCCGTCGGCGCTCAGCGCCAGGCCGAAGACTCCGTGGCCGACGGGGACGTCCGCGCTCACCGTGTTGCTCGCGGTGTCGATGACGTCCACCGCCTGCGCGCCCGAGGCGGCGACGTAGACGTGCGCCCCGTCGGGCGAGACGGCCACGCCGTGCGGCTCGGCGCCGACCGGGACGGTCGCGGTCACGGTGTTGCTCGCGGTGTCGATGACGCTCACGGTCGCCGCGCCGGCGCTGCTGACGTACGCGCGGGCGCCGTCGGGGGAGACGGCCACCCCGAAGGGCTCGGCGCCGACCGCGACGGTGGCCGCCACGGTGTTGCTCGCGGTGTCGACGACGCTGACCGCGTCGTCGAGCTGGTGGGTCAGGTAGGCGTGCCGACCGTCGGGGGACCAGGCCGCGGCGTACGAGCCGCTGCCGGCCGTGAAGGTGCCGGAGACCGCGCCGGTGGCGGCGTCGAGCACGGTGACGGTGCCGCTGCTCTGGCTGGTCACGTACGCCCGGCTGCCGTCCGGCGCGAGTGCGACGCCCGCCGGGTAGGGCGCCACGGCGACGGTGGTCGTCACGACGGGCGCGGGCGCCGCGGCCCAGGCGGTGGCGGGCTGCACCAACAGCGCGGCCGTGGCCGCGCCGGTGGCGACCACGGCCGTCCAGGTGCGGCTCGGGGAACGGCTTATTCTCACGGGGGTCTGCTCCAGACTCGTCAGTACATCGGGGGAAGCGACCGGGTGCGGCGGCGGCTCCGCCACCGCACCGAGGCCGGACGAAGCGTAGAAGGCTGATTGACGGACCGTCATGAGTTGGCCGGGATTGTCGCCAAGTGTTTGGAATTGGTTGCCCTCCGTCGCCGGCCCGGGAGGCCACCGCGGCGGCGGTGGCCGGGGGCGCTCCGGCACCGGCGGCCGGGGTCGCGGCGGTGGCCGGGCTCTCCGGTACCGGTGGCGGACCGGTGCCGGTCGGGCGCAGCCTGGAGGGAGGCGGTCAGGACGTCCCCTGGAGCGGTCATGGACGAGATCGACGTACTGGTGGTGGGCGCGGGCCCGGTCGGACTGACGGCCGCGGCCGAGCTTCGCCGCCACGGGGCGACTGCCGGATCGTCGACCGGCTGGCCGTCCCCCAGCACTACGCCAAGGCCGTCGGCGTCCAGCCGCGCACCATGGAGGTGTGGGACGCCATGGGCCTGGTCGGCGCGGCGCTGAACGAGGCCGTCCCGATGCACGGCCAGCTGCCCTTCGTGGACGGGCGCCCCGGCCCGCGGATCGAGCTCACGATGCCGCCCGACATCCCCTACGGCTTCGCCGCGCTCCCCCAGTACACGACGGAACGGCTGCTCACCGAGCACCTCGCCGGGTACGGCACGCGGGTCGAGCGCGGCACCGAGCTGCTCGCCCTCGATCAGGAGGCCGAGGCGGGCACCGGCGGCGCCGACGGGCCCGACGGCCGGGTCCTCGCCGTGCTCGCGACGCCGTCCGGGCCGCGGGAGGTCCGGGCGCGCTACGTGATCGGCTGCGACGGCGCGCACAGCCTGGTCCGGAAGGCGGCGGGCCTGCGGTTCGAGGGCGACGCCTTCCCCGAGCAGTACATGCTGGGCGACGTCGAGGTCGACTGGGACCTCCCCGCCGGGTACGGCGTCCGCGCCACCCACCACGACGCCGAAGGCCGGGTCGACGACCTGCTGGTCTGCATCCCGCTCCCCGGCCGCAAGCGCTACCGGGTGTCGATGCTGGTCCCGGACGAACTGGCCGGCGCCGCGGCCCAGGACGGCGTCGCGCACGGGCTGGAGAGCGGAGCGGCCCCCGAACTGCGGCACATCCAGGCCGTACTCGACCGGCTCTCGCCGCAGCCGACGCACGCCTCGGCGCTGCGCTGGTCCTCCACCTTCCGGATCAGCCACCGGCTGGTGGACCGCTACCGGGCCGGGCGGCTCTTCCTGGCCGGCGACGCCGCCCACATCCACCCGCCCACCGGCGCGCAGGGCATGAACACCGGCATCCAGGACGCCTACAACCTCGCGTGGAAGCTGGCGCTCGCCGTCCGGGGCGTCGGCGCCGACGGCCTGCTCGACAGCTACCACGCCGAACGGCACCCGGTGGGCGTCGAGGTGGTCGGCCGGACGGTGCGCCACTCCCGGGCCGGCGTCCAGGCCGACCCCGGCTCGCCCGACATCCTCGACGCGGTGCTGCGGCGGGAGGCCCAGCTGCTGGTCGGCTACCCGGACAGCCCGCTGGTCGAGCCGGAGGGCGACGGCGGACCGGCCGGGCATGGGCATCGGCCCGGGCACGGGCCCGGCTCCGGCGAACGGGCCCCCGACAGCCGGGGATTGGCGCGCGACCTCGCGCACTACCCCGTCCGGCTCTTCGACCTGCTGCGCGGCCCGCGCCACACCCTGCTGTTCCACCTCGACGCGGCGACGCCCGAGGAGCCGGTCACCACGTGTGCGGTCGCCGCCCTCTCCACAGCCCACGGGCTGCTGGACGTCTACGCGGTACTCGCGCCGGACGCGCCCGCGCCCCTGTGGCGGCTGCCGACCGCCCGGGACACCGGCGGCGAGTTCCGCAGCGCCTACGGAGCCCGCCCCGGCGAGGCCTTCCTGATCCGCCCCGACGGCTACCTCGCCGGACGCTTCCACCCGCCCACCCCGGACCGGCTGGCGACCTGCCTGCGCCGGACGTTCGGCACGGGGTGAGGGGGCGTCGGGGCGCCGGTCAGCCGCTGAGGCGCTGCCACAGGACGTCCGGCGCGATGGTCGCCCGGTAGTCGAAGAAGAGGCTCAACTCGCCGTTCTCGCCGAGTTCACCGAGTTCACCGTCCTTGCCCGCGAGCGAGTCGAGCGACCGGTGCCGCAGCGCGTCGTCCAGGAACCGCGGCTGCTCCCAGGGAGCGGAGAGCATCGCGATCGGCGCGGGCGCCGGCTTCCGCCGACCGTCGAACACCACCCAGCAGGCCATCTGCGGGAAGTACCCCGAGAGGGCGACCTGGCGCACGAACTCGCCGAGCGTGGTGACCCCGTCGGACTCCAGGTGGGCTTCGTGGGGCGCGTCCACGTCGTCCCCCATGGCAACACTGGCACGCGTGAGAGTGATTCGCATGGGGCCAGAGTAGCGACTATTCGTCACTCTGACGACAACCGAAACTCCCCACCTTGAACGCCTGCGACGAACGACCGCCAGGCATCGGACGTGAAGACGAGCACGGGCCCGCCGGGATCCTTGGAGTCACGGACGGGCATGACCCCGCCGTAGCCGTCCGCCACCTCCACGCAGCCACCACCGCCATTGCTGTAGCTACTCTTCCGCCACTGGGCACCACTCAGATCGACGAGCATCGCAGTCGAAGCCCTTCCTCAAGCACGGGATCACCACCCATCACCTTGAGGCCACCCATGCGAAGCGCCCTCCGATCGGATGCGATCGGAGGGCGCGGGCGACAGTCGATCAGACGGCGCCGAACTCGCCCGCCTGCACGGCGGCGACGAACGACCGCCAGGCATCAGCTGCGAAGACGAGCGCAGGACCGTCGGAGTCCTTGGAGTCACGAACAGGCATGGCACCAGGGAATCCGGGCGCCACCTCGATGCAGTCGCCACCCTGCTGGCTGTAGCTGGACTTCACCCACGCGGCGCGAGTCAAGTTGATGTCGGACATGCGGTTCCTTCCCGAGCTGCGCGAATCCATTCGAGAGTCGCCGTCTCGGCCAGCGCTCCCACCTGTAGTCGATCGTAGTGTCTCTTCCAAACTGTCAGTACGTCAGCATCGCGCTCAAGATGGCTTCGTCCCTCAGATTCCGAATAGCCCAACAAGGAGTGATCGAGAAGCGTGAGAAGTCGCATCGGCAGGGCGAACGGCCTGTGCTCAGCCATGGCAAACGGGGCAACCTGAAGAATCACGTGACTCACGTCGAACTGCTGCTCCAAGAAACCGAGTTGCTCATCCATCACGCCCCACCCCCCGATCGGCCGCCGCAAGCAGCTCTCGTCGAGGACGGCATGCACGAGCGGAGGGCTGCTCCGCCGCAGCAACTGCTGACGAGTGAGCAGGAAGGTAACTCGCTCGTCCGCTTGCCTTTGAGTGATCGCTCCACGACGAACATCGGCCATGGCCAGGGCAGTTGCATAGGCCTCGGTCTGGAACAGTCCAGGAACGACACCTGATTCGAAGATCCGTATCTCGGCAGCCTTAGCTTCGTGGCTCGCATACTCGGGGAAGCCCTCCAGGAGCGCCGAGTGCTTGTTCTGCAGCCACATCAGCAGCAGCGTTCCTCCGGTCTCCAGCGCCTCGTCGGCCCTACGAGCGAACTTCTCACTCGGAGGCTCGCGCGTTGCAAGTTCAGCGTAGGAGACATAGGACGGGTCGAATCCGACCTTCTTCGCCAGCTGGGCCTGCGTAAGCCCCTTCATCTCTCGCGACCTGCGCAGTTGCACACCGAAGGGCGCCCACGGGCCTGATGTCGGGTCAAGTTGCCTGCGGTTAACCATGTCCCACCAACTTGTGGATCATCAGCATCAAATTCAGATCTCGGGCTGATCCTGCACCAACGAGGGTCATCATAAACACGAGCCGTAAGGGACTCGACGCACAGAGCTACCAAGGAGCCCGCATGCCCAGCCGCCCCCGCACGCCCGCATACCAGCCCCAGATCGGCGAAGTCGTCCGCGACCGGGCCCACCGCTCCCCCAACGGGCAGCCCGCCGAAGGGGTCTACATGGACACCCTCGGCGGCGCCGCCTACCTCCGGCCCGAAGCCGGCGGCTGCGAGTGGACCACCCGGCCCGAGGACCTCCAGCGGCTCGACCGACCCCGCTTCCTCCCTGTCCAGCACCCGAGCCCGCCCCGCGCGAACAGCGCGGCGTGAGCCCGGCGTCCAGGCTCCTCGCGGTCACCCTCGCGATCCCCGCGCTCAGCGCCGGAGCGGCCGCCCTCGCCTGCCGGCCGATCCGCGACGGACCGCTCACACCCCGACTCCTCGTCTTCGGCCTCATCCTCACCACCGGCGTCGTCGCCGGACTCCCCACCGCCTACACCTGGCGACTCCAACCCCCTCCACCCCAGGAGCGAACCGTGCTCTACCCCCTGCCCGCGATCCTCACCAACCCGCCCCGCCGACGCCTCGGCCACCAGACCCTCGCCCTCGACCCCGAGGGCGCCGTCCTCCTCGTCGCCACCACCTACCAGAACGGCCTCACCCTCCCCGGCGGCAGCGCCGAACGCAACGAACTCCCCCACCTCGCCGCCCGCCGTCACACCGAGACCGAAACCGGCCTCGTCCTCCCCCTGCGCAGCATCCTCGCCACCGACTACACCGACGCCCGACTCCTCCCCGAAGCCATCGACTTCGTCTACTGGGGCGGCCGCCTCACCCGCGCCCAACAAGCCACCACCACCCACCACCGCCCCCCACGCCACATCACCGGCCTCCACTTCATCCACCCCGACCACCTCGCCGACACCATGGACCCCGACCAGCACCACCGCGTCACCCAAGCCCTCGACGCCCTCACCCGCGGCGCCCACCTCCCCTTCCTCCTCCGCGGCATCCCCGCCGAATAGGAGCCGAATGGCAGCCGGCGGCGGGCTACTCCCGGCCGTAGGGGCTGTGCATCGTCAGGAAGCGGATCTCCAGGTCACTGGTCAGGTAGTCCATCCGCCGCTCCCAGAAGGCGCTCAGGTGCGGCAGGGCCAGGTGGGCGTCGAGGTCGGCCTGGCTTCGCCACGCCTCGTAGAACACGAAGACGCCGGGCTCCTCGCGGTCCTCGTGGAAGTGGTACTCCAGGCAGCCCGGCTCCTGCCGGGTGGGGGCCACGAAGGAGAGCAGCAACTCCTTGAGCTCCGCCGCTCGTTCGGGCTTCGGGCGGGCGATGCCGACGAGCGTGACCGGCTGATCCATGCGAACTCTCCCTCATCCGAGGTACGACCAATCTCGTACCTCGCGGACGGTACCCCTGCCGAGAGGTACGATTCAAGCCGTACCTGAGGGAGGTCACCCATGCCCGACGAGGAAGGGCACCCGGCCGTCGAGGAGATCGAGCTCGGCAGGGTGCTGTCCGCGCTCGCCGACCCGCTGCGCCGCCGGGTGGTCCGCCAGCTGGCCTGCTCGCCGGACGGCACCGCGCGCACCTGCAGTTCCTTCGCGCTGCCCGTCTCGAAGGCCACGGTCACCCACCACTTCCGCGCGCTGCGCGAGGCCGGCCTGATCCGGCAGGTCGACCGGGGCAACAGCCGGATGGCCGCCCTCCGCCGGACCGACATCGACGCCCGCTTCCCCGGCCTGCTCGCCCTCCTCACCGCCGAGGCGCAGGCCCCCGGCGACGGCTGACGGTCCGGTGCCCACAGAACGCGGTGCACAGGAAGTCGGTATGGCCGACTTCCTGTGCACGCCCGGGCGTTCCCCCGGACCCACAGGGTGCCGTCACCCCGGAACGGACCGGCCGGGGCGACCGGTCCGCATAGGTCCGCCCTACGATGGCGGGATGCCCGCAGAACCGATGCTCTTCCCGCCCCGGCCCCTCCGCGACGTGCAGGCGCGGCACCTCCGGCAGGCCGGCGGGTGCGGCGGCGGGGCGGCGATCGTGACGGTCGACTTCGAGCCGTGCACCGGCCCCACCCGCTTCGAGCTCACCCTCCCGGACGACGTCCGGTTCCGCTTCGGCCCCGCGGGCGGCGACGAGGACTACCGCGAGGTCTTCTCACTCCTCGAAGCGCTCGACGAGGGCCTGCGCGAGGTGCTGGCCGAGGACGGGCGGATCACCGTCCACTGCCGGGCCGTGCTGCGGTCCATGGTCGTCCACCCCGTCGACTCCCACCCCCGCGCGTTTCGTGAAGTAGGCCGCCTCGCCGCACGCAAGGCTCTGGAACAGGTCTTCGGCACCTCCTGACACCGCCGGAGCGGCAGCCCGAGCACGAGAAGTCGGCCGACCCGACTTCTCGTGGGTAGGGTGTGTGCCCCATCCCGAGCGGTGCGAGTTTCGAGCGAGGTAGCGACGTGGAACCGGCGGGGGACGGCACGACACACGACCAGCCGTTGCCGAACGTGCGCAACGACCTCTGTGGCCAGGTCACCGGGGCAGCCGTTCAGGCGGGGGACATCCACGGCGGCGTCAACGTCGTGGTGGTGAACGCGGCACCGGAGAGCGGCTCTCCCGACGAGGCCGTCGCCGAGGCGCTGCGGAAGTCCTCGCACAGCTGGCGAGCACGTTTCTCCAGCGTCGATCTGGTCAACCTGCCACGGATCGCGATGCTCGCGGACGGCAGCGCGATCCTCGGCGCGGCGAGGAAGGCGGAGCTCGACACCACCAAGCCGTTCCGGGGCCAGGGGCTGGCTCCCGGGCTCTTCGTCTCCCAGGTCAGACCGTTGTTCGAGACGTGGGACGCCGAGGCGGCGACCAGGCTGTGCGAGAGCACGATCGACCACGTACACCGCGGCCTGCTGGTCTCCTTCGAAGCGCGGATGCGCTGCCGCAATCCCCCGACGATGCCTCCGTCGGAGCCCACCGGCGTCCTCGCGAAGGACCCGCACCTGCGCTTCGACATCGGCGGGCGCGGCGTCGTCATCACCTTCGACCCGCACTGGCTCACGACGGCCACCGCTTCGGGCACGCTCCACGACGCCGCGCGGAATCCGCTGGTCTACTCCGGCCTCGGTACCGTGGCCGCGGTCCTGGACGACGGCACGATCCGCGTCTCCGCGCTCGTCTTCGGCCAGCCCGAGACCCCGTTCCAGTCACAGTTGAGGCACACGGGCTCGTCCGCCCTGCGCACGCCGGCCGGACTCACCACCGCTGACTTCCGCAACGAGTTCTCCACCCACGCCGGGGTAGGGGCCGCCGTTCCCCGCATCCGAGAAGGAACTGCCGTGAGCCGTACGGGTATCGCCCTGCTCTTCGACGAGGACCGGGTGGTCCCGGGCCAGATCGACCGCGCCGTGCTGACCCAGTCGACCAGGATCGCCCCGGAGTACCGTCGCGACCTCGGCGTGGCCGTCGCGAGCCTGTCACCGGGGCCCGCCTTCGCCGCGGGAGCCACCCCGGGCGACATCGCCGCGCACCTGCTCGCCCGCACGCCCCCGCTCTGGAAGTCCCTCACCGTCCCGGGGCTCACCGCGCTGATCCGTTCGCGCAACCTCGCCGTGTCGACCGTCACCGGGCTCACCACGGGGCAGCTCGGCGACCTCGACGAGTTGATGCGGGCGGAGATGCCGAGCTATCTCGGTGGCGTCGAGCTGGACAGGGCCCTGCCGATGCAGGGGGAACTCCTTCCGCAGTGCGACCAGTACCACGTGGTGGGCGCCGAACTCCGGTTGGTCTACACCGCTGCGGGCCGGTACCTAGACGAGGCCAACGACGAGGATCTCGACCGGCCGCTGGCCGAGTGGCGGGACACCGGGGTCTTCCGAACCGTGGCCTGGGAGGAGGACACCCGTCGGTCGGAGGCGGAGGAGGCCGAGGCCGCGTTCCTCCTCCGCGACTGGCTCGGCGGGCGGACCGAATAGCCGGGGAAGCGCACCCGGCCGCCGAGGAGAGCGAGCTCGGCAAGGTGCCGTCGGCGCTCGCCGGCCGCGTGCGGTCGGCGAGCGCGGAACGCACGCGGGCCGATCGGGAAGTCGGCCCCGCCGACTTCCCACTCCCCCGACTCGGCGTCAGGACCACCCGGGGCCGACGCGGGCGGCGGCCGACAGGTCGGGATCGCGGCCGGAGCAAGGGTGCCGAGGGGACGTCCCGGCCGAAGGCCGGGGAGCCCGGCCGACCCGGCAACGCTCCACGGGACACGGACCGCGCCTGTCCGTAGCCGCGCCGCGCGCGCCGCCCGCGAGGCACCCGGCCCCCGTCGGCGGGCCCGGGCGCGGGGGTGCGAGGGTAGGGCACGTGAACCAGACGATCATGGCAGCCGCCCGCGAACGGGCCGCCGGACACCGGCGGCGGTTCGACCTCCGCTTCGAGGCCTACTTCGCCTCCCTGCCGGAGCGCCTCGACACGCCACCGCTCAGCCGCTTCACCCCGCGCTGCCTGGAGCTGCTGCGGGACCTCTCGCTGCGCGGCGGCAAGCGGCTGCGGGTCGCCCTGCTGTACGAGGCCGCCCGGCTGGTGACCACCGAGCCGGTGCCCGGTCTGGCGGAGGCCGCGCTGAGCATCGAACTGCTCCAGACGCACGGGCTCGTCCACGACGACATCATCGACGACGCGCCGGTGCGCCGGGGAGGCCCCTCCACCTACTACGCCTACCGCGAGGAGTTCCCCGCGGCGGACCGCACCGCGCTGGGCCTGGCCGTCCTGGCCGGGGACCTCGCCGCCTTCCTCTCCATGCGGGTCCTGCTGGAGGCGGACGTCCCCGCCGAGCTGCGCCAGGCGATGCTGGAGGTGCAGCTGAACGCCGCCGCGGAGACGGTCACCGGCCAGATCGTCGACCTCGAACGCGACTTCCGGGCGCTTCCGGAGGAGGAGTTCCTGCACACCGTCTGCGAGTACAAGTCCACCCGCTACTCCGTCCTCGCCCCCCTGCGGCTGGGCCTGCTGGCGGCCGGCGAGGACGTGGCCGCGCACGACGCGCGCCTGCGCCGGTACGCGACGCTGGTCGGCATCGGCGGCCAGCTGCGCGACGACTACCTCGACCTGTTCGCCGACGAGGCGGCCACCGGCAAGTCGACCGGCGCCGACCTCCGGTCCGGCCGCCGCAGCTACGCCGTGAGCGCCCTGCTCGCCGCCGCGGACGACGCGCAGCGGGCCGTGGTGGAGGCCGCGCTCGGCGATCCGGACTGCTCCGCGGCGACGGTCGGGCGCGTCCGCGAGCTGGCCCGGTCGCTGGGCGTGGACGGCAGGCTCCGCGCCGACATCCGCCGCTGCGCCGAGGCCGCCGCCGGGGAGGCCTCGGGCTGGCGCCCGCACTGGCGCGAGGAGGCGGTGGCCTTCTTCGAGGGCCTCCCGCTGTCCAACGTGCTGCCGGCCGGGTGAGCGGGGCGGGGCGGCGCAGCGGGTGCCCCGGGCGGCCCCGGCCGAACTCGCGGCCGCCGGGCACTCACGCGTCACCCCGGCAAGGGCGACAATCGTGGCATAACGGTACAGATGTACCGGCCAGACCGTATCGTGCCAAGGACGGCCGCGGGCGATCGCCGCAAGGGCAGACCCGAGGGCAGCCGGCCGGAGGCAGCCGGACACCCCGGGTACGGGGACGCGGTTGCCGCACGACACAACACCGGACAAGGGGGCACCACGGGGTGGTCGAGCCGCAGCTGACACCCGAGGTCTTCGACCGGGCGATCGTGGCGATCGCCCTGACCGCGGGCCGGGAACACCGCCTGGTCTACCGCAACGACGCCTTCCGCGAGCTGTTCGGGCCGCGGTCGATCGGCGTCCCCGTCCGGGAGCTGTTCGCCGAACCCGGGGTGGAGCGGTTCTTCGAGACGCTCGACAAGGTCCTCGCCGACGGCACCGCCCGCCAGGTGACCACGCCCCGGACGGTGGAACGGCCCGGGGACGGTGACGGCGACCACCGGCACTTCGTCTACAGCTGCTCCCCGATCTCCTCCCGGTTCGGCCCCGGCATCCTGATCGCCGCGATCGACACCACCACCGAGGTGCACGCCGCCCAGCAGGCCGAACAGCTCTCCACCGACCGCCTGCGCACCCTGGAGCGGTACGAGGCGCTGATCTCCGCCGTCTCCCAGCTGGTCTGGATCGTCCGCGCGGACGGCAGCATGGCCGAGCTCGTGCCCGGCTGGCAGCGGCTCACCGGGCAGCCCTGGCGGGAGACCATGGACGAGGCCTGGTTCGAGCTCATCCACCCCCGGGACCGGGCCGGGCTGGCCGAGCAGTGGCTGAAGGCGGCGGACGCCGAGCCGACCATGTTCGAGCACTCCTTCCGGGTGCGCACCGTCACCGGGGAGTACCGGCACGTCTCCGCCCGCGCGGTACCGATCGTCCGCGAGGGCCGGCCGGTGGAGTGGGTCGGGGCCACCTCCGACATCGAGGACCGCTGGCGCAACCGGCTGCGCGAGCGGCTGCTCGCCGGGGCCCTCGCGGTGACCGAGACCGCCCGCCCGGACGACGCCTTCGCCGCCGTCGCGGACCTCGTCGTCCCGGAGCTCACCGACGCCTGCACGGTGTTCCTGCTCTCCACCCGCGAGCACACCACCCGGCCCGACGAGATCCTCGGCACCCGGATCGCCTCCACCGCCCGGCCCGGCCTGCCTCCGCTGCCCGCGCTGCGCCAGCAGAGCTACCGGCTCGGGCCGGCCGCGCTGCGGGTCGTCGCCCGCCAGGCCCCCGCGCTCCTGACCTTCCCGGTCGGCGAGATCCCCCCGGGCGTCGTCCCCCGGGAGTCGGCCCAGTGGCTCACCCGGGCCCGCGCCACCAGCCTCACCCTGCTGCCGATCGTCATCGACGGCATCACCGTCGCCCTCGCCGCGGCGGCCGGCTGCGAGGACACCCCGCCGCCCGGCCGGCCGGACATCGACCTGCTCCAGGACGTCCTCCAGCGCGCCCAGGCCACGCTGCGCCAGACCCTGGAGCTCCAGCGCACCCGGCAGGTGGCACTCGTCCTCCAACGGGCGCTGCTCACCGCCCCGCCGGTCGTCGTCGGCGCCGAGCTCGCCGCCCGCTACCAGCCCGGCAACCGGGCGGCCGAGGTCGGCGGCGACTGGTACGACGCCTTCCTGCTGCCCGACGGCTCGCTCGCCCTGACCATCGGCGACGTGGCCGGGCACGACCTCACCGCGGCCACCACCATGGGGCAGCTGCGCAGCATGCTGCGGTCGGTCGCCTACAACCGCACTCATCTGCACACCCCGGCCGACACCCTCGCCGCGCTCGACACGGCCGCCGACGGCCTCGGCGTGGCCGCCTTCGCCACCGCCGTCCACCTGAACCTGACCCGGGTCGACGACGGCTGGCGGATGACCTGGTCGAACGCCGGGCACCCGCCGCCACTGCTGGTACCCGCCTCGGGCGAGCCGCGCTTCCTGGTGACCGAGGAGACCGACGTGCCGCTCTGCGTGGCCCCCGCCGAGCGGCGCCACACCCACAGCACCGGGATCGCGCCCGGGGACACCGTGCTCCTCTACACCGACGGGCTGGTCGAGGTGCCCGGGGAGAACCTGACCGTCGGCCTGGACCGACTGGCGCAGGCGGCGGGCGCGGTCGGCCACCGGCCGCTGGACGAACTCTGCGACCACGTGCTCGCCCAGGTCGCCGAGACCCGGGACGACATCGCCCTGCTGGCCTTCCGCGCACTGGCCGCGCCGCCCGTCTGAGGCCGGCGCGGCTCGGGTGCCGCTCGGGTACCGGTCTCGGGGACCGCGCTCAGGCGCTGCCGCCGGGCGCCGCGCTCAACTGCCGCGCGGGAAGGACCGCTTCACGGTGCCCTTGGTGTCGGCGGAGAGGTAGCCGCCGCCGTACTCGCCGGACAGGTAGACCCTGATGCTGGGCGTGCCGTCGGAGCTGTCCGGACCGATGATGAGGTAACGGCTGGTCGGGTTGGGGACGTTGAGGGTGTCCTGGGCCTTCTGGAGCAGGGTCGGGATGATGTCCCAGTCGTAGCTCCTCAGGTCGACGGTCTTCTGACGGGACGTCATGGTGCCGCCCGGGGTGCGGGTGACCTTGCCGTCACGGTAGTTGAGCCGGTCGAACACCGTCGGGTCGGCCGCGGTCGGCCCCTCGGCGCTCGCGTAGGTGGGGTAGACGGTGAGCTGGGTGATCTTGGAATCCGCCAGCGACGGGCGGAAGGCCTCGACCGTCGTGCGGACCCCGGCCGGGGTGAGGAAGTCCGGGGGCACGGCGGACGGGGGCGCGGTCTTGGCCGTCACCGACGGGGCGGCGACCGGCTCGGGCGCGGTCGACGCGGCGGCGGGGGTGGTGGGGCCCGTGCTGCCGGTCGCCGCCGGGCCGGACGCCGACGGGCCCGGGGCGGCGCCCGCGCCGTTCTCGGCGCCCGAGTCGGGCAGGAGGGTCCAGGTGAGGGCACCCGCCAGTGCGACGGCGACGACCGAGAGGGTGACCGCCCGCGCCGGGCCGCCCCGAGTCACCGGGGCCGCCGGGCCGTGCGTGGTCGTGCCGGTCGGGACGGCGTCCGCCGGGACCGCGTCGACCGGGTGCCCGGGGAAGCCGGGGCGGCCCGGCCCGGCAGTGCCGGGGTGACCGAACGTGTCGGCCGGGGCGGCGCCGTACCCGTGGCCGCCGCCATACCCGGGACCGCCGGTACCGCCCCCGCTGTCGTACCCGGATCCGGGCGCGGATCCGGTCCAGGCGTTCATCGCCGGGTCGGTACCGGGCCACGGGGTCGACGCGGGCCGCGGGAGGTCGAGACCCGTCGGCGACCAGGCCACCGGACCGCCGGCCGGCCCCGGGGCGGCCCCGGCCTCCGCGGCCGCGAGCGCCTGGTCGAGCTGCTCCGCGTTCGGCCGGACCGCCGGATCCCTGGCGAGCACGGCCGCCAGCACCGGGGCGAGCTGCCCCGCCCGCGCCGGCGGCGGCAGCGGCTCGTCCAGGACGGCCGCGAGGGTGGCGAGCGTGGTGGCGCGGCGCAGCGGGTGGTGGCCCTCGACCGCGACGTACAGCATCATGCCGAGCGACCACAGGTCGGACGACGGGTTGCCCTCCGCCCTGCGGATCCGCTCGGGGGCGATGTACTCGGGCGAGCCGATCAGGGCCCCGGTGCTGGTGAGGGCGGTGGCGCCCTGCATGGCGGCGATGCCGAAGTCGGTGAGGACGGGCGTGCCGTCCGGGCGCAGCAGTACGTTCCCGGGCTTGACGTCGCGGTGCTGGATGCCGGCGGCGTGGGCGGCGCGCAGGGCGGAGAGCACACCACGGCCGATCCGGGCCGCCTCGGGCACGGTGAGGGGGCCGCGGGAGAGCCGGTCGGCGAGGCTGCCGCCGGTGACCAGCTCCATCACGAGCCAGGGGTGCGGATGATCGGCGGTGTCGACGATGTGATGGATGATCACCACGTTCGGGTGCTGGAGCCGCGCCAGGGAGCGCGCCTCGCGGAGCACCCGCTCGCGCAGCTCCAGCGCGTCCTCGGGGTTGGCGGCCGCCATCGCCGGGTCGGGCGGGCGGACCTCCTTGAGCGCCACCTCGCGGTGGAGCGCGTTGTCCCGGGCGCGCCAGACCAGGCCCATACCTCCGCCGCCGAGTCGTTGCAGCAGCTCGAACCGGCCGTCGATGAGCCGTGCGTCCGACCCGTCAGCGTTCATGCCCGTCATCGTAGGAGACGCCGCCGACACGCCGGTGGCCGGGACGGCCCGCACCCGCTTCTCCCAGGTCGCGGGCGAGCGGGCGGGTGCGAACGGCCCGCCGGGGAGCCCCGGTTACCGGTCAGGCGGTGGTCCGCACGCCGTCCAGGGCGATGGCCAGGACGCGGTCGCGCTGCTCCTCGTCGGGGAACGCGACCGAGCTGACACCCGAGACGAGGCGCAGCAGGTCGTCGATGGACATGTCCGCCCGCGCCACCCCCGCCTCCTGCGCGCGCCTGAGCAGCGGTGCGCTCGCGTCGAACATCGACTGCCGGCAGGCCAGGAAGATGTCCGACTCCTCCCCCTCCAGCGCCTCGCGGATCGCCCGCTTGGTCAGGGTGTAGGCGACGAACCTGCGCAGCCAGCCGGTCAGCGCCTCCCAGGGCGACTCGCCCGACAACTCCCCTGCGGCCAGGCTCAGTTCGTTGACCTCGTTGGCGTAGACCGTCTCGAAGAGGTGCCGACGGGTGGGGAAGTTGCGGTAGAGGGTGCCGATGCCCACGCCGGCCCGCCGGGCGATGTCCTCCAGCGAGGCCTCGGCGCCGTGCTCGGCGAAGGCCTCGCGGGCGGCGACCAGCAGCGCGTCGAAGTTGCGCGCGGCATCGGCGCGGCGCGGGCGCTGGGCCGCCACAAACTCGCCGACCACGACCTGTTCCGTCACTGGGGCTCTCTTTTCGGACACCGGGTTGAAGCGGAGGTGTGCCTCCGCTAATCTGGAGGCATGCCTCAACTTTAGCAGTGAGGTCCTGTCCCCGCCCCTGCCGGCACACCCGGTGGAGGCACCAGCGCGTCCGTCGATCCGGCCCCGGATCCCGAGCGCACCCGCCGGCCCGAGCCGTACGCACCGGCCCTGTTGGCCCGGTCTCCACACCTCGCGCTTCGCCGCGCGTCCGGCGGTACGCACCACGGCTCCGACCGCACCGGCACCGGCACCGCACAGCGCGCGCCACCCAGCACACAGCGCACGACGCAGCACGACCACACACCACGCAGCACGCACACCAGCACCACGCACACCGCTTCCGTCCGCAGCCCGTGGGCGCGTTCCCCTTGCGCGCCCCATGCCCCGAGAAGGTTCGATGAGCCGCCCGTCCAATCGCCTCACCTTCGGCGTCCTCGCGACCGGCGCGGGCGTGTTCGCCCTGCTCCAGTCGCTGATCACGCCCGCCCTGCCCACCGTCCAGCACGCGATGAACACCTCGCAGGCCACCGTCACCTGGGTGATGACCGCCTACCTGCTCTCCGCCTCGATCTTCACGCCGATCCTCGGCCGGGTGGGCGACCTGGTCGGCAAGAAGCGCACCCTGGTCGCCGCGCTCGGCGCGCTCCTGGTGGGGTGCCTGGTCGCCGCCCTGGCTCCCAACATCACCGTCCTGATCATCGCCCGGGTCATCCAGGGCATCGCCGGCGCGCTCTTCCCGCTGTCCTTCGGCATCATCCGCGACGAGTTCCCCGCCTCCCGGGTGGCGACCGGCATCAGCAACCTGTCCGCCGTCATCGCGGTGGGCAGCGGCCTCGGCATGGTCCTGGCCGGACCGATCGTCGGCGCGCTGGACTACCGCTGGCTCTTCTGGTTCCCGGTGATCATCGTCGCCGTCACCGCCGTGATCGCCCAGCGCTACGTCCCGGAGTCGCCCAAGCGCGCCGAGGGCGCCGGCGGCGCGGGCAGTGTCAACTGGCTCGGCGCCGTCCTCCTCTCCGGCTGGCTGGTGGCCCTGCTGCTGCCCATCAGCCAGGCCTCGAAGTGGGGTTGGGGCTCCACCGGGGTGATCGGCCTGCTGGTCGCGGCCGTCGTCCTGTTCGGCCTCTGGGCCCTGGTCGAGGCCCGCTCGCGCAACCCGCTGATCGACCTGCGGATCATGCGCCTCCCGGCGGTCTGGACGACCAACACCGCCGCCCTGCTCTTCGGCGGCGGCATGTACGCGGTCTGGGCCTTCCTCCCCGGCTTCGCGCAGACGCCGACCTCGGCCGGCTACGGCTTCGGGTCGAGCATCACCGGCGCGGGGCTCCTGATGCTGCCCATGCTGGTCACCATGTTCGTGGCCGGGATCCTCAGCGGGCGCCTCGCCGGCCGGTTCCCCGCCAAGGCCCAGCTGACCGCGGGCGCCGTCTTCGGCTCGGCCGCCTGCGCGATGCTCGCCGCCTGGCACGACCGGCCGTGGCAGGTCGCCCTGGCGGCGGGGGTCTTCGGGCTCGGCATCGGCCTCGCCTTCGCCTCGATGAGCAACCTCATCGTCCAGAGCGTGCCCGCCGCGCAGACCGGCGCGGCCACCGGCATGAATGCCAACATCCGCACCATCGGCGGCTCCATCGGCGCCGCGCTGATGACCAGCCTGGTCACCGGCCACCTGCAGCCCTCCGGCCACCCCTACGAATCGGGCTACACCCACGGGTTCGCCCTGCTCGCCGCCTTCTGCCTGGCGGCGGCCGTCGCCGCCCTGTTCGTCCCGGCCCGTCGGCCCGCACCGTTCGTGATCGGCGGCCCGGCCGCCGCCGACCCTGTCGCGGGCGCGCCGGCCCGGCCGGAGGCGGTCCGGAGCTGACCGGGTCACCCGCTCGCCCATCGCCCACCACGCGCCCCGCCGGCTCCCGGCGGGGCGCGTCCGCGTGCCACCGGGAGCAGCTCGGCCCGGGCGCCGAGGGCGCACCCCAAATTGGAGTACAGAATTCGTATTCGATAGCCTGCCGGGCGTGAGGCTGACCAAGAGCACCGACATCGCCCTGCGCATCGCCATGCGGCTGGCGGTCCTCGACGAGGACGCGAACCCGACCACCCGCGAGGTGGCCGAGTCGGTGGGCGTGCCGTACACCCACGCCGCCAAGGTCGTCAGCCGGCTCCAGCACCTCGGTGCGGTCAAGGCGAGGCGCGGGCGGGGCGGGGGCCTCGCGCTCACCTCCGCCGGCCGGACCGGCTCGCTCGGGGTGCTGGTCCGCGAGCTGGAGGGCGTCGGCGACGTGGTCGGCTGCGAGGACGAGCCGCCCTGCCCGCTACGGGCCGCCTGCCGGCTGCGCGGGGCGCTGCGGACCGCGCAGGAGGCGTTCTTCGCCTCGCTCGATCCGCTCTCGATCGACGACCTGGTCGGCCCGCCCACCGGGCCGGTCCTGCTGAGCCTCTCCGGCAGACCCGCCGGCTGACCCCACACCCCCGTCCACCGACCCGCCGGGTCGCGCCTCCGCACGACCTTTAATACGCATCTAAGATGCCAGTTCGGAGTGAGCCCCATGCTGTCCGCCAAGTCCGCCGAGATCGTCGAAGCCACCCTGCCCGCCGTGGGCGGCGCGATCGGCGAGATCACGCCGCTCTTCTACGACACGCTCTTCGCCGACCACCCGGAGCTGCTGCGCGACCGGTTCAACCGGGGCAACCAGGCCAACGGCACCCAGCGGCAGGCGCTGGCCGGCTCGATAGCCGCCTTCGCGTCCGCCCTGATCGCCCGCCCCGACCTGCGGCCGGACGCCATGCTCGCCCGGATCGCCCAGAAGCACGTCTCGGTCGGCATCCGGAACGACGAGTACCCGATCGTCCAGAAGTACCTGTTCGCCGCCATCGTCGAGGTGCTCGGCGAGGCCGTTACCCCGGAGGTCGCCGCCGCCTGGGACGAGGTGTACTGGCTGATGGCCAACGCGCTGATCGCCGTCGAGGACCGGCTGCGCGCCGAGACCGCCGCCGCGCAGTCGGGCGACCCGGACGACCTCTGGCGCCGCTTCACCGTGATCGCCCGGCGCCGGGAGACCGACGACGTGACCACCTACCTGGTCCGCCCCGCCGACGGCGCCCCCGTCCCGCCCGCACGGCCCGGCCAGTACGTCTCGGTGCGCGCGACGATGGCGGACGGCGCCCGGCAGATCCGCCAGTACAGCCTCTCGGGGAGCTCCGGCGGCGCGCTCCGGTTCACCGTCAAGCGGGTCGGTGCCGGGGCCGACGGGGCACCGGCCGGCGAGGTGTCCAACCACCTGCACGATCACCTGCACACCGGCGACGTGGTCGAACTCGCCCCGCCGCTCGGCGACCTCACCCTCGCCGACGGCGCCGGACCGGTGCTGCTGGCCTCGGCCGGAATCGGCAACACGCCGATGACGGCCATGCTGGACCACCTCGCCGCCACCGGCTCCCCCCGGACGGTGATCTCCGTGCACGGCGACCGGGACCAGCACGCGCACGCCTTCCGGGCCGAGCTCGACCGGCTCACCGCCGAGCTGCCGAACGCCGTCGCGCACGTCTTCTACGAACGGCCGGTGGGCGACTGGCCCGCCGAGCGCACCGGCCTGGTCGACCTCTCGACGGTGCCGGTCCCGGCCGGGACCGTCGCCTACCTGTGCGGGCCGCTGCCCTTCCTCCGCTCGGTGCGGGCCCAGCTGCTCGCCGCGGGCGTGGCGGCCGCCGACATCCACTACGAGGTGTTCGGCCCCGACCTCTGGCTGGGACAGGACGCCTGAGCCCAGGCGTCCACTGCCTGAGCGCCCACTGACCGGGCCACCGCTGCCCGAGCGCCCCCGGCCCGAGTGCCCTCCGGGCGGCCGGGGGCGCTCAGGGGCCAGCCGGGGGCGCTCAGGCCGGCCGCAGCTCCAGGGTGCAGCACTTGGCGCCGCCGCCGCCCTTGAGCAGCTCGGAGACGTCCACCGGCACCGGTTCGTAGCCGTGCTCGGCCAGTCGGCCGGCCAGCGCCTTGGCGGCCTCCGGCAGCAGGACCCGCCGCCCGTCCGAGACCGCGTTGAGGCCGAACACCTCGGCGTCCGCGCGGTCGGCGAGGATCGCGTCGGGGTAGAGGCTGCGCAGCAGCGCCTGGCTGTCGGGCGTGAAGGCCTCGGGGTAGTACATGACGTGGTCGTCGCCGAGGACTGCGAGCGCGGTGTCCAGGTGGTAGAAGCGCGGGTCGACCAGGGTCAGGCCGAGCACCTGGACCCCGAACAGGGCCCGGGCCTCGGCGTGCGCCGCCGGATCGGTACGGAACCCGGTGCCGGCCAGCACCCGGCGGCCCACCACCAGGTGGTCGCCCTCCCCCTCGTTGACGTGCCCGGCCCGGTGGACCTCGCGGTAGCCGGCGGACCGGAACCACGCCTCGTGGGCGTCGGACTCGCCGGCCCGCTCGGGGTGCCGGAAGGTCGCGACCAGGGCCCGGCCGTCCAGGACGGTGGCGCCGTTGGCGGTGTAGACCATGTCAGGCAGGCCCGGCACCGGCTCGATCAGCTCGACGGTGTGGCCGAGCCGCCGGTAGATCGAACAGAGCCGCTCCCACTGGCGGACGGCGAGCTCGGTGTCGGTCGGCCGGGTCGGGTCCATCCAGGGGTTGATCGCGTAGTCGACGGTGAAGTGCGTCGGCCGGCACATCAGGTAGCGCCGCGGCCTCGCGGTGCGCTCCGGGGTTCGGTTCGGCATGCGGCTACCTCCGCCGTCCGGGACTGCTGGGGTCGGGATGCTGTGTGCTGGGGCGCCGGGGCGGCGGAGAACGCGGCCTCGGATACCGGAGCACGTGGGGCGTGCCGGTGCGTATCGCACCCCAGAGGGCGGCTGCCCACGCGAGTCAGTTCGCACACATGAGCGGACAGCATCGCCGGGTGCAACCCCCCGCGCACCCGGCGCGCACCCCGGCGCACGGGGGCGCCGGGTGCCGGGGCGCCGGGCACCGGGGCGCCGGGCACCGGGGCGCCGGGGCACGGGTGCCCGAAGGCTCCCTCACGATGCCGGGGCACCGCCGCCCGGCCGCCGGCCTACCAGCGCAGGACGAAGTCGACCGGCCTCGTCCGCAGCCCGGCGCACCGCTCGGCCAGCGCCCGCAGCCGCCGGTCGGCCTCCTCGGCCGGCATCCGCCGCCGGTCGCCGTGCCCCGGCAGCACCCACTCGAAGCGCAGGCGCCCGACGCCGCGGGCGAGCGAGGCCGCCAGCTCCACCATCGAGTACCAGGTGACCCCGTCGGCCACCTCCAGGTCACCGGTGGTGCGCGACCAGTAGAAGCTGTCGCCGCTGAAGCAGTACCGGTCGTCGGCCACGTACAGGACGCTGCCCAGGGTGTGCCCGGGGAACGGGTGGGCCACGACCCCGGGGGCGATCTCCACGGGTTCCCGGCCGCGCAGCACCCGGTCGGCGTCGGGCGCGGCGTCGAGGTCGCCCTCGTGGATCCAGAGCCGCGCGCCGAACCGGTCGGCGTACGCGCGGCCGTGCGCCGCGTGGTCGCGATGGGTGAGCAGCACGTCGGTCACCGGGCCGAGCGCCTCGTAGCGGGCGGCCAGCGGTTCGGCGTACCGGGGCGTGTCCACCATCAGGTACCCGCCGGGCCGGCGCAGCAGGTACGCGTTGGCGCCGGCGGTGTGCTGGGAGTTGTGGCCGCACAGCAGCAGGTCCTCGTCGAGCGCGAGCGGGAACGGGTCCCGTGCCGGGTCGAGCGGCCGGCCGCGGAGGCGGACGGAACGGGTGGGGCAGGCGTGGGCGGCGGCGTAGAGCTGCCGCAGCTCGGCCTCGTCGCGCGGCGGGCGGACGACCTCGGAGCGGCCGTCGCGTTCGTGGATCAGATCGGGGGCGAGCTGGCGGGCGACGTCGCAGTTGGTGCAGCGGTCGTCGACGTACCAGCCCGTTCCGGGGGTCCCGGACGCGGTGCGGGGATCGGTGTCGGTCATGCTTGCGCCCTCCTGGGTGGGGCGCCCGCCGAACGGCGGGGCCCTTCCAGGGTGGGCACCGGCGGACCGGAAGCGGAAGGGGGTCGCGATCTTGTCATTTCTCCGACGGAGCTATCTGGGCCACCTCCCTGACGGCCCATCAGGCCGGTTCGAGCGCCCGCCGCCCCCGGCGCGCCCCGCCCCCCGCGATATTCCCGGAACCTGCTGAATCCGTACGTGGTCCATCTCACGTCCCCCCGAGGGCCACCTACGGTGGCGTAGGTCACTTGAGACAGTGAACTATCTCCTTCATGCCGTACCTCCAGGAGACTCTTGACCTCAGTTCGTACGCGGCCCTCGGGGACAGCTTCACCGAGGGGCTCAACGACCCCGGCGTCGGCGGCGCCTTCGCCGGCTGGGCCGACCGGCTCGCCGGCCTGCTCGCCGACGGACGCCCGCCGGGCGAGTTCCGCTACGCCAACCTCGCGGTGCGGGGCCGGCTGCTCGACCAGGTCACGGCGGAGCAGGTGCCGCAGGTCCGGCGCATCCAGCCGGACCTGGTGACCTTCTGCGCCGGCGGCAACGACATCCTGCGACCCGGCAGCGACCCGGACGAGGTCGCCGAACGCTTCGAGCGCGCCATCGTCCAACTCACCGAGTCCGCCGGGACGGTGCTCATCTGCACCGGCTTCGACACCCGGGGCGTGCCGCTGCTGAAGCACCTGCGCGGCAAGATCGCCACGTACAACGGCCACATGCGGGCCGTCGCCGACCGCAACGGCTGCAAGGTCGCGGACCTCTGGTCGCTGCGCGCGGTGCAGGACCGCCGGGCGTGGAGCGAGGACCGCCTGCACCTCTCGCCCGACGGCCACCAGCGGGTCGCCCTGCTGGCCGCCCGCTCGCTGGGCCTGCGCACCGAGCAGGACCCGGAGGCACCCTGGCCGGTCCTGCCGTACCAGTCCGCCGCCGACCAGCGCCGGGAGAACCTCCAGTGGGCGCGCGAGTTCCTGCTGCCGTGGGTCGGCCGCCGGCTGCGCGGCGAGTCCTCCGGCGACCACGTCGAGGCGAAGCGGCCGGAGCTGCTCCCGCTCTGACCAACCATCAGGCCCGGCCGGGTGCGGTCCCCCTCCCCGCGGAAGCGGACCGCACCAGCCGGGCCGCCCCCGCGTGCAAGAGCGCGGCGGCCGCCGCGCCGACCAGGTACCAGCAGAGGTCCGGCGCGTTGAAGGTGGACCCGAGCACCAGCCGGGCCACCGTGCTGCGCCGCGCCAGGTCGTCGGGGACGCCGGTGAGCTGGAACAGCTCCACCGCCCAGCTCAGCCCCGCCGCCACCGCACCGGCGGCCACCGGACGCAGCCGCGGCGCGACGAGCACCACCAGGGCGTACACCAGCACCGTGTACAGCGCGTCGCCCGCGTACTTGGCGACCTCGCCCCCGCCGACGGCCCGCACCCCGAGCCCGGCCCCCACCACCAGCACCGCCGCCACCCCGGCCGCCGCCCGGACACCGCCACTCCCCCGAAGCTCACCCATCGGGCCACCCTAGGGGGTGTCGCGAGCCGGGGACCACCCGGTGCCGCGGTGGCGCCCGGTAGGTGCGGGACGGAGAATCCTTGGTGGTCCCGGTCGGTCCGGAGCCGCCCCGCGCGCGGTCGGCGGGCGCCGTCGCCGACCCGTACGCGCACGCCTCCTCGGGGGCGTCCACCGGTCGGCGGTGGTGGCACGATCCGGAGCTGACATGACCGATCCGCGCACGATCCTCTGGCAGGCACGCCAAGGCCCCGTACCGACGGACTGGCACGTCTTCACCAAGCGGCGGGGCAAGCTGAAGGGGTTCTTCCGGGGGACGTCGGACGATCCGGACCCGCTGCTGGTCATCACCCCGGACGGCACCGTCGAGTACACGGACGAGCGCCACCCGCCGGCCGTCGTCGACTTCTACGCCCTCACCGACATCACCCTCCAGGTGAGGGGGCAGAGCTTCTCCGACAGCACCATGGTGAACCTCGCCGTGTGGATCGACCTCCAGTACCGCGACGGCACGAAGGCGAAGTGGCGGTCCGCGTCCTTCCCGGGCGACCTGCGGGCCGTCCAGGGCTTCATCGAGGCGTACGGCGCCCACAAAGCGCTTCTCGGGGGCTGACGCCGCGCCCCGCCCCCGCAACCGCGGCACCGCCCCGGGCGTCCCTCCCTCCCGACGGGTTGTCCGGGCGGGCGGGTAACCTGCTGCCCGGCCCGCCGACGGGCCGGGTCCGCGCAGGTCGCGGGCGGGAACGACAGAGGACGGGGCGGGGCACCATGACGCAGCTCACCGAAGCGGTGGAGGAGTCCGGCGTGCGGGCGGAAGCGGCCGGCCGGGGGCGGCGGTTCGCCGTCGACGGGTTCGCGCCGCACCACGACGGCCGCTTCCGCGAGCGCGGCAAGGCCCTGCGCGAGCGCATCCCGCGCGAGCGGCACGCCGAGTTCGCCACCGCCGACGACCGGCCGACCGCCATAGCGGCGATCGAGGCGTCCAACGCCGGGCGGATCACCGAGCTGGTCCCGATCCGGCTGGGCCGGATGGCGGCCACGCCGTTCGCCTTCCTGCGCGGCTCGGCCGGCCTGATGGCCGCCGACCTCGCCCCGACGCCCACCTCCGGGATCACCGCCCAGCTCTGCGGCGACGCGCACGCGGCCAACTTCGGCCTGTACGGCGACGCCCGCGGGCAGCTGGTGATGGACATCAACGACTTCGACGAGACCGTGCCCGGCCCGTGGGAGTGGGACCTCAAGCGGCTCGCCGCCAGCCTGGTACTGGCCGGCCGCGAGGTCGGGGCCGACGAGACCACCGCCCGCCAGGCCGCGTTCGACGCCGCCGGCTCGTACCGCCGCACCATGCGCGCGCTGGCCAAGCTGCCCGTCCTGGACGCCTGGAACGCCGTCGCCGACGACCAGCTGGTCTCGTTCGCGCAGGCGCACGACCTGGCCGACGCCCTGCGGAAGGTCGGCGCGAAGGCGCTGGGCAACACCAGCGCCAGGTTCGCGGCCAAGTCCACCGTCCGCGCGCAGGACGGCGGCCTGCGGTTCACCGCGGCGCCCCCGGTGCTCAGCGAGGTCCCGGACGCGACGGCCACCGCGGTGGCCGCCGCGCTGGGCCCCTACGTCGGCACGGTGCCCGCGGAGCTGCACCCGCTGCTCGCCCGCTACCGGGTGCAGGACGTGGCGTTCCGCGTGGTGGGCACCGGCAGCGTCGGCACCCGCTCGTACGTCGTGCTGCTGACCGACCACCGGGAGCAGCCGCTGGTGCTCCAGGTGAAGGAGGCCCGGCCGTCGGTCCTGCTACCGCACCTGGCCCGCGCCGGGTACCCGGTGACCGCGCCGGAGGGCCACGAGGGCCGCCGGGTGGTCCTCGGCCAGAAGCGGATGCAGGTGGTCAGCGACACCCTGCTCGGCTGGACCACCGTGGACGGACTGCCCTACCAGGTACGGCAGTTCCGCAACCGCAAGGGCAGTGTGGACCCGGCGGCGCTGCTGCCCGCCCAGCTCGACGACTACGCCCGGATCACGGGCGCCCTGCTCGCCCGGGCCCATGCGCACACCGCCGACCCGGGCCTGATCACCGGCTACTGCGGCAAGAACGAGGCGCTGGACGAGGCGGTCGCCACCTTCGCGGTGGCGTACGCGGACCGGACCGAGGCGGACCACGCCGACCTGGTCACGGCCGTCCGGGCGGGCCGGCTCCCGGCCGAGCACGGCGTCTGATCCCGGGCCCGGCGCCGCCCCCCCCGGCCCGGGGGGGGCCCCCCCCGCCCCCCCCCG
>NZ_JBHWUI010000096.1:0-34641 GCF_042737525.1 Kitasatospora sp. NPDC059973
CGACCTCCCGTCGCGCCGCCCCCGGCGGGCGTCCGTTCCACGAGCGGGACACGGCCGTCCCACCGCCCGCTCCCGGCCCATCAGTCATGTCATAGGATCACCGACCATGGCGGACGGGGTGGGGACGACGGACAGCACGCGAACACCCGGCGGGGCTTCCCTCCCGCCACCGGCCGGAGCACCCGCCGGCCCACCGCAGGCCGATCCGTCGCAGCCCGGCCCGCCCCGGACCGATCCCTCGCAGGCCGATCCCTCGCAGGCCGATCCCTCGCAGGCCGCGCCGACCACCCGGGCGCCGTACGCCGGTGGCTCGCCGTACCTCGCCGGCCCCGCCGCCCCGCGGCAGCCCGACTGGGCGGCCATGGCCGAACAGCACGAGGAGGAGATCCGGCGCCGGAAGCGGCTGCGGGTGATCGGTGCCAGCGTGCTCGCGACCGCCCTGATCGGCGGGATGACGGCGACGGCGATCACGGTCTCCGGCAGCTCCCGGAACGACCACCCGACCGGCACCGCCACGCTCCGGCCCGGCCCCACCGCCGACCCGACCGGCGCGGACACGGGCCCCACCACCGGGGCGCCACCGACCGCGCCGGCCACCGCGCCGACCGGCGCGCCCGGCCCCACCGGCACCGCCTCCGGGAGCCCGACCCCCTCGCCCGGCAAGTCCGGCGGCAGGCCGAGCGGCACCGCCACCCCCGGCAAGCCCGGGGCGAGCGCCACCCAGGGCGCTCCCCCGCCCGCCGCGCCCCCGGCCGTCCCCCCCGCCGGTGCGCCCGCCCCGACGAGCGGCGCACCGCGCGACCCGCTGACGGTCATCTCCGAGGCCGCGACGGACACCGCCCCGCTCGACCCGGCGTCCCTGTTCGCCGCCCCGAGCCTCACCGTGGGCGGCCGCACCTGGACCCGGATCGCCACCAGCGGCACGGACACCTGCTGGCAGGCCACCACCGGCGGCCTCGGCGACGTGGCGAGCGGACAGTCCTGCCGCAAGCTGCTGCGCGCCACGTACACCTCCGGCGACAGCGCGGTCACCGTCGGGGTCGCCGTCTTCGACCACAAGCCGCAGGCGGACGCCGTCGGCCAGGCCCACAAGGGCCAGATCCAGGGGCTGACCACACCCGACGGCATCGCCTGGTGCGTGACCACGGGCTGCGCCAACACCCACACCACGATCGGCCGTTACGGCTACTACACCGTCTCGGGCACCTACCGCCCAGGCGGCACCACCCAGGACGCCGCCGCGACCGCGGCCGGCCCCGAGCTGGCCGCCTACGCCCGCACCCGCCTGCTCGCCCGCGGCCAGGCCGCCGTCGGCGTCTGACCCGACGGCGCGGCGGGCCGGCGGCGGCCCGGGCCGGCGCCGACGTCCGACGCGCCCCCGCTACCCGGCCACCGCCGGGCGGCGGGGGCGGCAGAGCGCGAGGTAGGCGACGGCGGAGAGGGCGGCGCAGCCGAGGACGACCGCCGCGAGGAGCACCGCCGACGGCGTACCGCCAAGGCTGCTGAGCGGCGCGACCAGCGCGCCGCAGAGGAACGTGCCGGTGCCGATGAGGGCGGAGGCCGAGCCGGCGGACTGCGGGGGGACCAGGCTGAGCGCCTGGGCGGCCGAGTTCGGGAGGATCACGCCGAGGCTGCCCATCAGGACGAAGAGCGCCGGGGAGATCCCGGCCAGGCCGAGGTCCCAGACCGCGGTGAGCAGGACGAGCGCCACCCCCGCGGCGACCGCCGTGCCGAGGCCGGCCAGCATCAGCGCGCCGGGGGTGAACCGGCGGGCGAGCACCCGCCCGTTCAGCTGGGTGACGCCCACGATGGCGAGCGAGTTAAGGCCGAACAGCAGGCTGTAGGTCTGCGGCGAGACGTGGTACACGTGCTGGAGCACCACCGAGGAGCCGCTGATGTAGCCGAACAGCGAGCCGAAGGCGAAGGTGCTGGTCAGGACGAGGCCCAGGAAGGGCAGGCTCCGCAGCAGCCCCTTCATGGTGCGCAGCGTGGCCACGAGCCCGCCGCCGTGCCGGTCGGCGGGCGGCAGGGTCTCGCGCAGGGCCGCGAAGGCGATCAGGGTGAGCAGCAGGCCGAGTGCGGTGAGGGCGCCGAAGGTGCCGCGCCAGGAGGTGACGCGGAGCAGCTGGGCGCCGACGACCGGGGCGAGGATCGGGGCGAGGCCGGATATCAGGCTGATCGAGGCGAGGAAGCGGAGCATCGCGACGCCCTCGAAGCGGTCCCGGGCGACGGCGCGGCCGATGACCAGGCCGGCCGCACCGGCCGCGCCCTGCACGAAGCGGGCCGCGATCAGCACCGGCAGGGTGGGCGCGAGCACGCACAGCACGCTGGCCAGGGTGTAGACCACCAGGCCGACGAGCAGCGGCGGGCGGCGGCCGAAGCGGTCGCTGAGCGGTCCGAAGATCAGCTGGCCGGCGGCGACCCCGAACATCGAGAAGGTCAGGGTGAGCTGGACGGCGGCCGGCTCGGCGGCGAAGTCGTCGGCGATCGCCGGCAGGCCGGGCAGGTAGAGGTCGGTGGTGAGCGGCCCGAGGGCGACCAGACCGCCGAGCACGGCGACGGTGCCGCGCCCCGGGGCGGCGGCGGTCCGGCCGGGCCCGGTGGCCCGGGCCGCGGGGGCGGTCGACGTCTCGCCGGTGGGGCCGGCGGGACCGACGGTCGGACCAGGCATGGGGCTCCTCGGGGGCGGGCGCTGGATTGTCCTCGCTCCGTCCTACCCCAGCGGCCCGGCGGGGCGACACCCGGGGTGGGCCGCGCGGCGCACTCCCGCCCCCGGTGCCCGCCCGCCTGGCGCCCGGCTCCTCAGTGCTTGGCGGCCGACTGCGCGCGCAGGGCGGCCTGCACGGCGGCCCCGTCCTGCCAGGCGTAGAGCTGGTTGCCGGTCAGGGTGACGTTGTACTGCCCGCACGAGCCGGTGATCTTCGAGGAGACGCCCTGCGGGAACCAGCCGGCCTTCAGCGCGGCCGGCACCGGGTGGACGGCCCTGCCCGGCTGGGCCGTGACGCAGCCGGCCGGCAGCCGCCCGTCGGGCAGGGTGGCGCGCAGCAGGCGGTCGTCGCCGGTGGTCGACATCAGGTACTGGACGGTGGAGGCGTTGTCGGGCAGCCAGGACGGTACCGACTGCCGGTCGGCCTTGGCCGCGCTGCCGGAGCTGTAGCTGGCCTGCTCCTGGTGGCGGCCGTCGTACCAGTCGGAGACCCGCGGGCCGACCGCCACGGTGGCGACGGCGACGGCCATGCCCGTACCTGCGACTCCGAGCGCGACCTTGCTCACGATGCCGTTCATGCCCGCCCTGCCCTCTCCCTGTTCGGTCCCGTACCCGGTGCCCGGCGCTCCGCGTCGGTGCCCGGTCCACCGGGGTGTCTCCATCCTGACCCGCCGTGGGCTGCCGTGGCGTCACCACCAGGTCGCGACCGTCCCTCCGACCTTGGGGGTACCGTCTCCATCTTCAGGGGTACACGCGGCCCCGCCGTCTCGGGGTTCACCCCCGACAGGGCGGTCCGGGCGGGCCGTTCAGGGGGCCGCCGGGGGCGGCTCCCCGCCGGCGCGGGCACGGCGACCGGGAACGGCCGGCCGTCCAGAGTCCCGTGCGGGTCGATCGGCCGGCCGAGGGAGGCGTACACCTGGGCGGGGACGTCCGGGTGCCGGATCTCCCCGGTGGGCGGGGCGGCGGGGACCGGACCGCGGGACCGGACCGCGGGCCTCAGTCCGGCCCGGCGCCAGCCCGGACGAACCGCCGGTCGGCGGGCCGCAGCGCCGCTACCGGTCCGGCCGCCCGCAGCACCACGTCCAGCATCCGGGCCGGGTCGGCCGTGTAGGAGTGCGCGAACCACGGCATGTTCGCCTCGACGACGGCCCAGCGCTCGGCCGGGTCGTACGGGTCGAGCAGCGGGCCGACGTCCAGCGCCACCGCGCTGGGCAGGCCGTCCCCGGCGGCGGCCAGCAGGCGGTGGGCGAAGCCGACGGCCTCCTCGGACACCGGCCCCGGGTCCAGCCGGCCGAAGCGGGCGTAGCGGCTGCCGGCGACCACCTCGCCGTCCAGGACGAAGAGCCGGTACTCGGACCCGAACGTCACCGGGTCGCTGACCAGGACGGGCGTGTCCGGTCCGATCCGCTCGCCGTGCCGGGGCAGCCGGGAGCCGTCGGCGTAGACGGCCGGCGGGAGGGACTTGTCGGCGGGCGGCTTCACGAAGGCCGGGCCGCGCAGCGTCCAGGCCTCGGCGAGGGTGGTCAGCTCGATCCGCCGGCCGGTGAACTCCTCGGGCAGCCGGGCCAGCCAGTCGTCCGCCGGTTCCAGCAGGGCGAGGCCGAGCCGGTCGGCGATCCGGGCGCCGGCGAGCGGGCCGCCGAACCAGTGGACCGGGCACCCGGCGAGCCGGTCGAGGACGTCGGGACCGGTGAGCCGGACGGTCGGCAGGCCGCGCGCGGCGGCGGCCTCGGCGAGCAGGACGGTCGTCCCGGTCTGCCGGGCCGGGGTGAGCAGCACGGGCGCGCCCGGTACGGCCGTCACGGCCGCGGCCGGAACTCGTGGACGACCTCGATGCGGCCGACGATGTGCCGGTTGAACTCCGCCAGCTCGTCGGCGGGCACCCAGAGTTCGAGGATGGTCCGGCCGCCGGCCTGCCGGACGGGGTAGCGGGCCAGGAAGGCGGTGTCGACCTCGAAGCGGGTGACGTAGCCGACGCCGGACGCGGGCACGTTCCAGTCCCGGGCGATCCGGATCGCGTAGTCCTCGTTCAGCACCGGGTAGAAGATCGGCTGGTCCGGCAGCCGGGGCGGCCAGGCCCGCCGGTCCGCCGCCTCGACCAGGGCCAGCTCCTCGGGCCCGGTGGGCCGCCAGAGGGTGGTGGTCGCGGGGGTGGGGGTCGGTCCGTTCATGGGAGCCGACGGTAGCCGGGCCGCCGCCGGCCCGGCCACCGGATTCCGGGCGGCGGCCCCTGGGCGGCCGTCAGCGGTAGGCCGACTCCCCGGTGATGGCCTCGCCGAGGACCAGGGTGTGGATCTCGCTCGTCCCCTCGTAGGTGAGCACCGACTCCAGGTTGTTGGCGTGCCGCAGCACCGGGTACTCGGTGGTGATGCCGTTGGCGCCGAGGACCGTCCGGGCGCTGCGGGCGATCTCCAGCGCGGCGCGCACGTTGTTGAGCTTGCCGAAGCTGATGTGCGCCGGGCGGGCGGCCCCCTCGTCCTTGAGCCGGCCGATCCGCAGGGCGACCAGGTACGCCTTCTCCACCTCCAGCATCATCTCGACCAGCTTCTGCTGGGTGAGCTGGAAGCCGGCGATCGGGCGCTCGAACTGCACCCGGCTCCCGGCGTAGTCGAGGGCGGTGGTGTAGCAGTCGCGGGCGGCGCCGACGGTGCCCCAGAGGATCCCGTAGCGGGCCTCGCCCAGCGAGGAGAGCGGCCCGCGCAGTCCGGTGACGCCGGGCAGCACGGCGTCGGCGGGCAGCACGACCTCGTCGAAGACCAGCTCGCTGGTGACCGAGGCGCGCAGCGACAGCTTGCCGTGCACGTCGGTGGCGGTGAACCCGGGGGTGCCGGGCTCGACCAGGAAGCCCCGGACGCCGTCCTCGGTCTGCGCCCAGACCACCGCGACGTCCGAGACGCTGCCGTTGGTGATCCACATCTTGGAGCCGGAGAGCACCCAGTCGCCGCCCCTGCGGCGGGCCCGGGTGCGCATGTTGGCCGGGTCGGAGCCGAAGTCCGGTTCGGTGAGGCCGAAGCAGCCGATGTGTTCGCCGGCGGCCATGCCCGGCAGCCAGCGCCGCTTCTGCTCCTCGGAGCCGTAGGCGTGGATCGAGCGCATCGCGAGCGAGCCCTGGACGGAGACGAAGCTGCGCAGGCCGGAGTCGGCGGCCTCCAGCTCCATGCAGGCGACCCCGTAGGCGACGGCCGTGGAGCCGGTGCAGCCGTAGCCGTCGAGGTGCATGCCGAGCACGCCGAGGGCGCCCAGTTCGGGGGCGAGTTCGCGGGCCGGGAAGACCCCGCGCTCGAACCAGTCGCCGATGTGCGGGCGGATCCGCTCGTCGGCGAACTTCCGCACGGTGTCGCGGATCAGCCGCTCCTCGTCGGTCAGCAGGTCACCGACGGCGAGCAGGTCGGCCGGGTCGATCCGGGTCGGCTTCGCCATGGCAGCTCCTTGTAGTCTCGGCGGGCACCGGGCCGGGCCAGAGAAGGGATGTCGGCCGCGGCGGGTACCGGCGAGTATTCCGTACGGAGCGGGCCTCCGGACGAGGGCGAGGGAGTGAGCATGTACACAATTGAACGGCTGACGGCGGACGCGCTGCTCGACTCGGCGGAGCAGCTGGCCGCGCTGCTGGCGGACACCGTCGCGGACGGCTCCTCGCTGGGCTTCCTCGCCCCGCTCGACCCCGCCGAGGCGAGCGTCTGGTGGCGGGCGCTGGCTCCCGAGGTCGAGGCCGGGCGACTGCTGCTCTGGGTGGCCCGCGCCGACGCGGACGGCCGGATCGCCGGGACGGTCCAGCTGCGGCCGGCGGTCACCGCCAACGGCCGGCACCGCGGCGAGGTCGCCAAGTTGATGGTCCGCCGGGCGGACCGCGGCCAGCGGCTGGCCGGGCGGCTGCTGGCGGCGCTGGAGGCGGCGGGCACCGGGCACGGCCTGCGGCTGCTGGTGCTGGACACCGAGACGGGCAGCCCCGCCGAGCGGATGTACGGGGCGGCGGGCTGGACCAGGGTGGGGACCATTCCCGGCTACGCGACCGACCCGGCGGGTGAACTCCACCCGACCACCGTCTTCTTCAAGGCCCTCCCGGCCGCCGCCACCTGACGGGTCCTCCTCGTCGGGCGGACTCCTCCCGACCGCCACCCCCTAGGATGATCGTTTCAGCGGGGCGGACGGGAATCCGAACGAGGGGTGGGGCATGACGCGCTGGGCACTGGTCGTCCAGGAGACCGAAGGGGTCGGCAACGACCGGATCTGGGGCACCAAGGTGCTGGCCGAGACCGAGGGCAGCCGCGAGGAGGCGCTCGCCGAACTCCGGCGGCTCGTCCCGTCGTACACCCCGCAGCACCCGTTCAACAGCCGCCGGCGCACCCTGCTCCGGGACGGTGACACCTATCTGCTGATCTCCCAGGGCAGCATGCGGGACTACCACTGCGTGTTCCGGGTGTGGGAGCTGCTCTGGGACAGCGAGCGGCCCGAGATCCAGCAGGAGCGCCTGGGCAACGCCGCGCAGGGCTGAGCCGGCCGGTCCGGACGCCCGCCTCAGGCGACTCCGCAGAGCCGCAGCAGCGCGGTGGTCGCGGCCCCCGCCACCACGACGAGCGGGAACGGCGCACGGCGCAGCGCGAGCAGCCCGGCCACCAGGACGCCGGACGGCCGGGCCCAGCCCGCGAAGCCGTGGCCCTGGGTGAGGGCGCCGGTGGCGACCAGCGCGACCAGCAGGACGGCGGCGGCCACCGCGAGCAGGTGGCGCAGCCGGTCGGAGAGGGTGAAGCGGTCGCCGAGGGCCGGGCCGGCGAGGCGGAACGCGTAGGTGCCGGCGGCGAGCAGGAGGACGGCGAGCAGTGGCATCAGTGGACTCCCTCGGCGGCGGGTGCGGGGCGCGGCGCGGCGGGGCCCCGGGCAGCCGTGCTCGGGGCGGCCGGCTCCGGAGCGTTCGGCCGGCCGGCCCCCGGCCCGGCGAACAGCAGGCCGAGCAGGGCCAGCAGCACCGGCAGGCCGGCCGGCAGGTACGGGGTGGCGGCGACCGCGACCACGGCTCCGGCCAGCGCGGCGGCCCGGGTCCGCCGGTCGGTGAGCGAGGGCAGCACCAGGGCGAGCAGGACGGCCGGGAAGGCGGCGTCGAGGCCGAGGGCGCCGGTGTCGCCGATGAGGCCGCCGGCCAGCGCGCCGACCACCACGGAGGCGTTCCAGACCACGAACAGCGCCACGCCGCAGACCCAGAACGCGGCGCGGCGCCGGCGCCGGTCGGACTGGAGCAGGGCGAAGGCCGCCGACTCGTCGGTGAGCAGTTGGGCGCCGAGCAGCCGCCGCCACCACGGGCCGTCGAGCACGTCGGAGACGGTGAAGCCGAAGGGCAGCAGTCGGGCGTTGAGCACCAGGCCGGTGGCGACGGCGGCGAGCGCGCCGCCGCCGGAGAGCACCACGCCGACGGCGGCGAACTGGGCACCGCCGGCGAAGACGAACACCGACATGGCGATCGGCAGCCAGAGCGGCAGGCCGCCGGAGACACTGATGGCACCGAAGGAGGCGCCGACCAGGGCGTCGGCGACGCAGACCAGGGCGATGTCCCGCAGCGTGGCACGGTCGAGTGTTCGGAGGAGCGAACGCATGTCCAGTAGAGTGAACCCGAAGGCTGTCGTTCGTCAAGGCGAACGCCCGGACGTGTGGAGCGAACGCGGATGAGTGCGAACACCGGGTCCCGCGGCGCGGGCGAGGGAGCCGGGGGGCCGGGCGCGGCCGGCTCGGAGCTGATCGGACTGATCGCCGCGTCCATCCGGCGCGAACGCGAGCGGGCCGGCCTCTCCATGGCCGAGCTGGCCCGCCGGGCCGGGATCGCCAAGTCGACGCTCTCCCAGCTGGAGTCGGCCGCGGGCAACCCGAGCGTGGAGACGCTCTGGGCGCTCGGCGTCGCGCTGGACGTGCCGTTCAGCCGGCTGGTCGACCCGCCGCGACCGGTGGTGCGGGTGATCCGGGCCGGCGAGGGGCCGGTCACCCACTCCGAGCGGGCCGACTACGCCGCCACCCTGCTGGCCTCCTGCCCGCCCAACGCCCGCCGGGACGTCTACCGGATCGAGGCGCAGCCGGGCGAGGCCCGGGCCTCCGACCCGCACATGCCCGGCACGGTGGAGCACGTGGTGCTCAGCGCCGGGCGGGCCCTGGTCGGCCCGCCGGCGGAGCCGGTCGAACTCCACCCCGGCGACTACGTCAGCTACCCCGGGGACGCCCCGCACATCTTCCGCGCCCTCGCGCCGGACACCGTCGCGGTCATGGTCATGGAGCACGTGTAGGACCCGGTCGGCGGAGGACCGGGGCCCGGGCGTCAGACCGTCAGCAGGGTGTCCAGGAAGGCGTTCCCGAAGACCCGGTGCGGGTCGTGGCGGTCCAGAACGGCGACCGCCTCGTCCCAGCCGGGGCCCCCGCCGTCGCGCAGGCTGGCCGGGACCACCCGGCCGAGCACGTCCGGGTCGGCCCAGGCGGCGTCCTCGGTGTACGCCCAGCCCTTGGACCACTCGACCCGCAGACCGGCCCGGGTGCCGTCGAAGGTCCGGAGCAGGAACCGTTCGAGGTCGCGGGCGAAGCGGTGCAGGCCCGGGGTGCCGGGGAGGCTGAGGACGTCCAGCCAGACGGCGGTGTCCCAGTCGGGGCGGTCGGGGCGCGGGCGCAGGGCGGAGAGCAGCGGCGGCCGGGCGCCGGGGACGCCGCTGGCGGCCGGGTCGTCCAGGCCGGTGACCCGGATCTCCACCGCGCCGTTGACCGGGAACTCCCCGCGCGCCTGGTACTCGGCGAGCAACTGCCGGTAGTAGGCGGCGAACTCGGACACCACCCACTGGAGGTCGGCCCGCCGGGCGAGCACGGCGTAGCCGTTGGCGGTGACCCGCAGGGTGGTCGGGCGGACGTACTGCAGCAGGGTGCGGGAGGGGCCCCAGAGGTCGGAGCGCAGGCCGCCGGCGAGCAGGTGGGTGAGGAGTTCGCCGGAGAGCAGCTCGCGGAGCACCCCGCCGGAGAGCAGCACGTCGGTGAGGTCCCCGGTGAGGGCGACCTTGGCGACCAGGTACTGGAGCTGGCCGAAGAGCGGGGCCGACCCCCAGGCGCCGGCGACGAGTTGGCCGGCGAGGCGGGCGACCGGCTCCGGGATGCTGTCGGAGAACGGGTAGTTGTAGGGCTCGTCGACGGTGCGGGAGCCGAGCGGGCGCTGCGGCGCGACGCTCCAGGTCTTCAGCCAGGGGAACTCGGTGCAGGCGAACCAGATCACCTCGGCGCGCCCCTCGCGGTCGACGAAGTCGGCGAGGGTGCGCGGGCGGCCGAAGATACCGCCCGGGGTGCCCGGGCGGGCGAACAGCTCGGTCGCCGGGATGTCCAGCCGGCTGACGCAGCGCAGCGGCACGTCCGGGCCGGCCCGGAGCACCACCTCGGTGACGAAGGCCCGACCCAGGTGGACCAGGAACGCGGCGCTGTCGGCCTCGGAGCGCTCGAAGGTGCGCAGCGCGTAGCGGTCGGTGGCCGGGTCGTGGACGACGGCGGTGAGCCGGACGACCTGGTTGCTGACCGAGCCGTAGCCGTGGCCGTCCGGGCGGAGCTCGCCGGCGGCCGGGACGGCGGTGCCGTGACCGCCGATGGCGAGCACGCCGCCGACGGTGAGCTCGCCGGGCGCGGGGCAGTTGGCGACGCCGAGGCCGCGGCCGGCCAGGTGGGCGAGCAGGCTCTCCATGGTGGCGCCGGTCTGCGCCCGGACGGTGGTCGGCGAGTCGGCGGTGAGCGCGGTGAGGTGGCGGGTGGTGTCCAGCAGCAGGACGCGGGCGGAGCCGGGGGTGTCGTCGGCGACGGTGAGCGGCGCCCAGGTGTGCCGGTAGCCCTGGGCGCGCAGCCGCCAGCCGTGGGCGCGTGCCCAGTCGGCGAGCGGCGGGACCTCCTCGGGGGTCCGCGGGGCACAGGTCCAGAGCTGGTCGGTGCGGACCTCGCCGGACCAGTTCTGGTAGACCCGCTGGTACAGCTCGGTGCCGGCGGGCAGTTCGGGCGGCACCGGGACGGCGGCCCGCGCGCTGTCCGGCCCGATCGTGCCGCGCAGCAGCCAGCCGGCCGTGCCGAGGGCCGCCGAGGCGCCGAGCAGCTCCCGCCTGCTCAGCCCGTCCCGGTCGCGCCGTGTTGCCGCCATGTCCGCCCCCTGCTCGGTGATCGTCTCCCCCGGTGCCTGCACGGGTGTGTGAAGCCGGTGCGTGCACGAGCGTACGAAGCGGACCGGTGCGCTCGGGCCGGCCGGTCGCGATCTTCACTCCTTCGAGTGAAGGCCGGCCGGTTCCCCCACCTGGCGCGGAAATACCGGGGGCCCCTGCGCGGCTGTCGTCTGCGCAGACCGCAGCCGGTCGGGGAGCAGACCCGGCCGGGGCCGACCAGGAGGTGCAGCGCGTCATGGGTGAGCAGCAGGAGTTCCGGACCGAGCACGACTCGATGGGCGAGGTCCGGGTGCCGGCCGCCGCCAAGTGGCAGGCGCAGACCCAGCGGGCGGTGGAGAACTTCCCGGTGTCGGGCCAGCGGCTGGAGCGGGCCCACATCGCCGCGCTGGCCCGGATCAAGGCCGCCGCGGCCCGGGTGAACGCCCGGCTCGGGGTGCTGGACGAGGAGACGGCGCAGGCCGTGGCGGCCGCCGCCGAGGAGGTCGCCCAGGGGCGCTGGGACGACGAGTTCCCGGTGGACGTCTTCCAGACCGGCTCGGGCACCTCCTCCAACATGAACGCCAACGAGGTGATCGCCACCCTGGCCGGCGAGCGGCTCGGCCGCCCCGTCCACCCGAACGACCACGTCAACGCCAGCCAGTCCTCCAACGACGTGTTCCCGTCCTCGATCCACATCGCGGCCACCGCGGCCGTCACCCACGACCTGATCCCGGCCCTGGAGCACCTGGCGGAGGCCCTGGAGCGGCGGGCCGCGGCGTTCTCCGAGGTGGTGAAGTCCGGCCGGACGCACCTGATGGACGCCACCCCGGTGACCCTCGGCCAGGAGTTCGCCGGGTACGCGGCGCAGGTCCGGCACGGGCGGGAGCGGCTGCTGGCGACGCTCCCCCGGGTCGCCGAACTGCCCCTCGGCGGGACGGCGGTAGGCACCGGCATCAACACCCCGCCCGGTTTCGCCGCCGCCGTGATCGAGGAGGTCGCCCGGGCCACCGACCTGCCGCTGACCGAGGCGCGGGACCACTTCGAGGCGCAGGGCGCGCGGGACGGCCTGGTCGAGCTGAGCGGTCAGCTCCGCACCGTCGCGGTCGGCTTCACCAAGATCGCCAATGATCTGCGGTGGATGGGCTCGGGCCCGCGCACCGGCCTCGGGGAGATCAACCTGCCGGACCTCCAGCCCGGTTCGTCGATCATGCCCGGCAAGGTGAACCCGGTGCTGCCGGAGGTGGTGCTGATGGTCTCGGCCCAGGTGATCGGCAACGACACCACCGTCACGGTGGCCGGCGCGAGCGGCAACTTCGAGCTCAACGTGATGCTCCCGGTGATCGCCCGCAACGTGCTGGAGTCGGTCCGGCTGCTCGCCAACAGCGCCCGGCTGCTCGCCGACCGCACGGTGGACGGCATCACCGCCAACGTCGAACGGGCCCGCGAGTACGCCGAGTCCTCGCCCTCGGTGGTCACCCCGCTGAACCGCTACCTCGGCTACGAGGAGGCCGCCAAGGTCGCCAAGCAGGCGCTGGCCGAGCGCAAGACGATCCGACAGGTGGTGCTGGAGCGCGGCTACCTGGAGCAGGGCAAGCTCACCCGCGAGCAGCTGGACGAGGCCCTCGACGTGCTGCGGATGACCCGCCCGTGACCACGCGGCGGGGGCGCCCGTCCCTGACCGGCCCCCGGCCGTAGCGGCCCGACGGCGTGCGCCGGGGTGCGGGCGGCGGCCTCACCGCCCGCACCCCGGCTCCGGACTACCGGGTGGCGTCAGCCCCCGGCCCGGCCGGCCCGGCCACGTCGCATCGACGCGCCGTTCGACGTGATGGTGGCCATCGAGATCGCCGCGAGACCCAGCAGGAACATCACGGCACCCGCGATCATGCAGGTCACGATGTTCTTCCCGCGGTCGACCGCTCCGGACACCACCCAGGGCGAGATGATCGTCCAGGCACCGAGCAGGGTCGCCGCCCAGGCCCGTGCGTGGGTGCGCTCGTACGCTGAGCCGTACCCGGCCATCAGCACGCAGTAGGCGAGACCCACGATCAGGCAGGTGACGGTCAGCGTGCTGAAGGCGGTGAAGCCGACGATCCATGGCGAGGCCGCCAGGAACAGACCTGCGAGGACAGCCAGGGCCTCGACGGCCTGGGCGCGCGGAGTCAGGGTGACCCGCTCGTAGTGTTCACGCAGTTCGACGATGTCCGGATGGTGCTCCATGCCCATCGGAATCTGGGTAGACACCGATACCACCTCCTAGGTCCGGTACACGGAGGGCGCAAGCCCAGTACCATTCTGGCGCCGATCTGCTGTTTTGCACCATTTCGCCCGAGAAGCTAATCTCCCCGCCCACACCCGGCGCGCACCGCGGTGAGCTGCGTCTCACCCGGCCGGAGCGCCCTTGCCTATGCAACTCGTTGCATAGCAGGATGCCGCCATGGCACTGGAGCACGCGATCCTCGTCTCGCTGCTGGAGCAGCCCGGCTCCGGCTACGAGCTGGCCCGGCGGTTCGACCGCTCCATCGGACGCTTCTGGACCGCCACCCACCAGCAGATCTACCGGGTGCTGCGGCGGATGGAGGCGGACGGCTGGATCTCCGCCGAGGAGGTCGCCCAGGACGGCCGGCCGGACAAGAAGGTCTACTCCGCGGCCGGTCCCGGCCGGGCGGCGCTGGCCGGCTGGCTGCGCGAACCGGTCGAGCCGGAGACCGTCCGGCACGAGCTGGCGGTCAAGATCCGCGCGGCCGCCTTCGACGACCCGGCCGCCCTGCTCTCCGAGGTCGAGCGGCACCGCGAGAGCCATGCCGCCCTGCTCGCCCGCTACCTGCACGGCGAGCAGCGGGACTTCCCCGACCCGGCCGCCCTCGACGCCCGGCAGCAGCTGCAGCACGTGGTGCTGCGCGGCGGGATCGAGTACGAGCGGATGACCCTCGCCTGGCTGGACGACGTGCTCGCCACCCTGCACCGCCTCGCCGCCGACCGGACCGGGGCCTGAACCCCCCCGGCTCCGCCGACGGACGAGAACTCCACGCCCCATCCGATCACCACCCTCGACCCCCGGGAGCCCGTGATGCTCTTCAACCCGCGTACGTACGACCCCGCGCAGTTCGACGAGCCGACCCGCCGACTGCTGCGCGCGACCGTGGACTGGTTCGAGTCCCGCGGCAAGAAGGCGCTGATCGACACCTACATCGACCGCAGCTGGTACGCCGACTTCCTCGAATTCGCGGCGAAGGAGGGCCTGTTCGCCGAGTTCCTGACGCCCTCCTCGGCCGACCCGGAGAAGCGCTGGGACACCGCCCGGATCGCCGAGCTGAACGAGATCCTCGGCTTCTACGGGCTGGGCTACTGGTACACCTGGCAGGTCACCGTGCTCGGCCTGGGGCCGGTCTGGCAGAGCGGGAACGAGGCCGTCCGGGCCCGCGCCGCCCAGCTCCTGGCAGAGGGTCACGTGATGGCGTTCGGGCTCTCCGAGCGCAGCCACGGCGCCGACATCTACTCCACCGACATGATCCTCACCCCGGACGGCGAGGGCGGCTTCACCGCCACCGGGTCCAAGTACTACATCGGCAACGGCAACGTCGCCGGCCTGGTCTCGGTCTTCGGCCGCCGCTCGGACGTCGACGGCCCGGAGGGCTACGTCTTCTTCGCCGCCGACAGCCGCCACGAGGCGTACCACCTGGTCAAGAACGTCGTGAACGCGCAGATGTACGTCAGCGAGTTCCGGCTGGAGGACTACCCGGTGCGCGCCGAGGACGTGCTGCACACCGGCAAGGCCGCCTTCGACGCCGCGCTGAACACCGTCAACGTCGGCAAGTTCAACCTCTGCACGGCCTCGGTCGGCATCTGCGAGCACGCGATGTACGAGGCCGTCACGCACGCCCAGAACCGGGTGCTGTACGGGAAGAAGGTCACCGACTTCCCGCACGTGCGGCGCGAGCTGACCGACGCGTACGCCCGCCTGGTGGCGATGAAGCTGTTCTCCGACCGTGCGGTGGACTACTTCCGCACCGCCTCGCCCGAGGACCGCCGCTACCTGCTCTTCAACCCGATGACCAAGATGAAGGTCACCACCGAGGGCGAGAAGGTCATCGACCTGATGTGGGACGTCATCGCGGCCAAGGGCTTCGAGGCGGACACCTACTTCGACAAGGCCGCGAAGGACATCCGCGGCCTGCCGAAGCTGGAGGGCACCGTCCACGTCAACCTGGCGCTGATCCTCAAGTTCATGGGCAACTACCTCTTCAACCCGGCCGACTACGCGCCGGTGCCCACCCGGCTGGACGCGGCCGACGACGAGTTCCTGTTCCGCCAGGGCCCGGCCCGCGGCCTCGGCGCGATCCGCTTCCACGACTGGCGCAAGGCCTACGACGCCTTCGCGCACCTGCCGAACGTGGCCCGCTTCCGCGAGCAGGCCGACGGGTTCTGCGACCTGCTGCTGACCGACGCGCCGAGCGAGGCCCAGCAGGCCGACCTGGACTTCCTGCTGGAGATCGGCCAGCTCTTCGCACTGATCGTCTACGGCCAGCTGGTGCTGGAGCAGGCCGAGCTGACCGGGCTGGACGCCGGGCTGCTGGACCAGGTCTTCGACGCGCTGGTGCGGGACTTCTCGAAGCACGCCACCGAGCTGCACGGGAAGGCCTCGACCACCGAGGCGCAGGCGGCGTGGGCGCTGGCCAACGTCCGCCGCCCGGTCGCGGACGGCGAGCGGGCCGCCAAGGTGTGGTCCATGGTCGAGGCGCTGTCCGGCGCGTACGAGATGCAGCCGTAACCTGCGCCGGACGGGGGTGCCGGCGGCGGCCGGCACCCCCTTTCGCGCGCCTACGTCCTCGCGCGCCTTCGTCAGAAGGTGAGCTTCCAGCTGTCGACGTAGCCGGTGTCCTGGCGCGCGATGTCCTGCACCTTGAGCTTCCAGGTGCCGTTGGCCGGCACCGCGGAGGCGTCGACGGTGTAGGTGGCCTGGACGTTGGCCGCGGAGTCGTTGCCGCTGGAGTTCTTCAGCCGGAACGTCGTGCCGTTCGGCGCGACCAGGTCGACCACCAGGTCACCGCGGTAGGTGTGCTTGATGTCCACCGCGACCTGGAGCGCGGCGGGCGCGTTGCCGGTCCGGCCGGTGACGGCGAGGTCGGAGGTCACCGCGGCGCCGTAGTCCGGGATCTGGACGTCGGTGGTGGTCTCGAAGACGGTGCCGGTGGGCGGCGTGGTGGTGCCGGCCGAGAGCGTCCAGACGGCGTACGCGATGGCGTCGGTCATCCGGTCCAGCGCGGTGTCGTTGATGTTGGCGCTGGTGTCGCAGGAGGAGTGGTAGCAGCGGTCGAAGGCCTGGCCGGCCGTCCCGCCCCACTTGGCCGCCTGGGCGGCGGTCTTGGTGTAGTCGGCGCCGCTGAACAGGCCGCCGACCCGGATGCCCGCGTCCTGGAACGGGGCGTGGTCGGAGCGGCCGTCGCCCTCGAAGTCCTGCTCGGTGCTGATCCCGATGCCCGCGAAGTAGTCGCGGAACAGCGCGTCCAGCGCGGAGTCGTAGCGGTAGGTGAAGTAGCCCGGGTTCGGCGAGCCGATCATGTCGAAGTTCAGATACGTGTCGATCTTCGAACGCTCGGTGGCGGGAAGGCTGTTGACGTAGTTCTTGGAGCCGACCATGCCGTACTCCTCGGCGCCCCACCAGCCGAACCGCAGGTGCTTGGTGGGCTGGAGGCCGGCCCGGGAGACGGCCAGCGCGGTCTCCAGGATGCCGGCCGAGCCGGAGCCGTTGTCGTTGATGCCCGGACCGCCGGTGACGGAGTCCAGGTGGGCGCCGGCCATCACGACGTGCGAGGTGTCGCCGCCCGGCCAGTCGGCGATGAGGTTGTAGCCGGTCGAGCCGTTGTAGGTGAAGGTCTTCAGCGCGGTGGTGAAGCCCGCCGCGTCCAACTTGCCCTTCACGTAGTCGATCGACGCCTTGTAGCCGGTACGGCCGTGGGCACGGTTGCCGCCGTTGGCGGTGGCTATCGACTGCAGCTGGGCCAGGTGCGCCTTGACGTTGGCGACCGGGATGTCGGGGGCGGCGGCGACGGCCCGGGGGGCCTCGGGTGCCACCGGGGTGGCGGGGGCCGCGACGGCGGCGGGGGCGAACAGGGCGGCGGCGAGTGTGACGACCGCCCCGGTCGACAGGGCGGATCGGCGCAGGCGGGATCGCCGCGAGGCGCGCTCGGTCAATGGAGGCTCCAGATTCTGATGGGGCAGAACGGAAGCGCACAGCCTCGCGGAGGGCCATCGGGTCGTAGGGGCGGCCGGGTTGGGGTCCGGCCGGGAACAGGGCTACCGGCCGGGACAGCCCGGTCGGGGAGCGGTGACAGCGGGGGCACAGCCGCGAAGTTGACGCGACCATGATGATTGGGCCAACCCCGGCTTCCGTCAAGGGGCCCGCCGCGGGCGGTCGGCTCCGTCCGTGGTCGGGGCCGTCGTTTCGGACACGACCGGCATCCGGGGCAGCACCGCCCGGACGAGGGCGCCGCCGGGGTGGTTCACGGCCGTGAAGGCGCCGCCCAACTCCTCGGCGCGCTCGGCCATCGAGCGCAGCCCGAGCCCGGATCCGGCCCGGTGGACACCGGGGCGGCCGGCGCCGTCCTGCTCGGCGGCGCCGGGTTCGCCGCCGTCCGCGGGGGCCGCCGGGAAGCCCCGGCCGTCGTCCCGGGCCTCGACCACCACCTCGTGCGGGCGGACCCGCAGCGTCAACCGGGCCTCGGTGGCGCCCGCGTGGCGCAGCACGTTGTTCAGCGCCTCGCCGCCGATCCGCAGCACCGCCACCTCGACGGCGGCCGGCAGCACCGGCGGCGGGTCCGGGTCGAGCTCCAGGCTGAGCCGGACCCGCTCCCCGTCCAGTCCGGCGACCAGCCGCCGCAGCGCCTCCGCCAGGCCCTGGCCGGCCAGCGCGGCGGGCGCCAACCCCTCGGTGATCCGGCGCAGTTCGACGATCGCCTGGCCGATCCCGGCCGACACCGCGCGCAGCGAGCGGGCGGCCGGGGAGTCCTCGGGGACGGCGGCCCGCGCGGTGTCGATGCCGAGCCGCAGTCCGGACAGGGTCGGCCCGAGCCCGTCGTGCAGGTCGTGCCGCAGCCGGCGCCGCTCCTCCTCCCGGGCCAGCACGATCTGCCGCCGGCCGGACTGGACCTCCTCGTACATCCGCAGCGAGGCGATGGCGGGCGCGGCCTGGTCGGCGAGGGACCGCAGCACCTCGTGGTCCTGGGCGTCCAGCACTGGCTGCCCGGCGCGCGGCGGCGCGCAGAGGTCGCCGATCACCATGCCCTCGTAACTGAGCGGGAACACCTGGCTGTCGGGACCGACGGTGCCCACCGAGGCGAGTTCGAGCGGACCGCTGCTGGTGTGCAGGACCACCCGGGCCCCGGGCAGGCCGAGGGCGCCGACCACGGTCTCGCAGAGCAGCGGCGGCGCGTCGGCGGGGCTGACGGCCCGGCTGAGCCGCTCGGCGAGCGCGCGCACCACCTGGTACGGGCGGGCCCGCTCGCCGTAGTAGAACCGGTCGACGGCGCGGACCACCCAGCGGGTGGTCGGGCCGATCAACCCCCCGATGGCGAGCGCCCCGGCCGCGAGGAGCTGGGCGCCGGCGGTACTGGCCTGCGGCAGCGCGCGGCGCAGCAGCAGCGCGATGCCGAGGTAGCCGGAGATCAGCACGGCGGTCAGGGCGAGGACGCTGAGCATCCGCCGGGTCGCCCGGTCCAGGTAGCGCGAGCGGTCCCGGGTGAAGCCGTACCCGACCGCGCCGAGCATCCACAGCGCCGAGCCGGTGAAGTAGGCGACCGCCGCGATGCTCTCGGAGTCCCCCAGCCTGAGCGCGATGTTGGTGGTGACCAGCCAGATCAGGTAGGGGACGAGCACCGCCGCGACCGCCCGGTGCGGCCGGTCCGAGCGGCGCCAGCGCACCGCGGCCACCGTCAGGCTGACCGCGACGAGCGCCCAGGAGACCGGCGTGACCCGCCATTCGTCCAGCGGCAGCCCCTCGCCCTGCGGCACCAGGACGTCGCCGAAGTAGGGCAGCGGCGCCCCGAGCCGGACCACGCAGGCGTGGCAGGCGCTCCAGAGCGCCACCACGACCACGAAGGCCCGGCCCGCGGGGCCGCCGGGCAGCCGCCCCTCCGGGAGCCAGAGCGGCAGCGCGATGGCCAGGAAGACGAACAGGGTGACGGAGGCGAGCAGCAGGGCCGCCCCGACGGCCTCCGCCACCGGGCCGGCCCCGGCCGCCCTGGCCGCGAACAGCACGAAGCGGGAGAGGCAGCCGCCGAAACCGGCGGCCAGCAGGACCACTCCGAGGCCGAGTCCGGGGGCAGCGGCGGCGGCCGGGGCGGTCCGGCCGGGGTCGGTGCGGCCGGGGTCGGTGGGGCCGGGACCGCCGACGGCGCCCGGCGCGGAGGCGTCCGGTCCGGCCCGGTGGGCCAGGACGAGCACCCCGGAGAGCGCGAAGCCGAAGCCGAGCAGCACCGTCTGGCCGTCGTGGAGCAGGAACGCGTCGGTCCACGGGGCGTCCTGGTGGACGAGGGCCAGCAGCACCCAGCCGAGGCCGGAGAGCAGCGTCGCGGCGCAGACCCAGTACGCCCGGGTCGGACCGGCCTGCCGGGCGCCGGTGGCCGGAACCGGTTCGCTCATGTGGGCCTCCTCCCCCGCATCCTCGGCTTCCTGGCGTCCCGGGCGCGCGGGGCGGCGGTCCGCTCGGTGCCCCGCCCCCGCGCCCGCCCCGGTGCCGGCCGCCTCAGCCGTCGCCGAGGCCCATGTCACGTGCCCGGGCCACCGCCTCGGCCCGGGTGGCGACGTGCAGCTTCTCGAAGATGTGCGTCACGTGGTTGCGGACCGTCTTCTCCGCCACCACCAGCTCCCGGGCGATCCGCCGGTTGTCCAGCCCGCGCGCCACCAGGTCGAGCACCTCCGCCTCGCGCGCGGTGAGCGCGGGGAACAGCTGCCCGGCCTCGCGCAGCCGGGCGCCCGCCAGCAGCGCCGTGATCCGCCCGGCCACGTCCGCGCCGAACACCGCCCCGCCCGCCGCGACCGTCCGCACCGCGTGCAGCACCTCCTCCCGGCCGGCGCCCTTGACCAGGTAGCCGCGCGCGCCCGCCTGGAGCGCGGCGAGCAGGCTGCCGTCGTCGTCCGACATGGTCAGCATCAGCACCGGCGGGGACGGCTGCCGCTCGGCGAGCCGGCGCGCGGCCTCCAGCCCGGAGCCGTCCGGCAGCGAGAGGTCCATCACGACCACGTCCGGGCGGCTGCGGGCGACGGCCGCCGCGACCTCGCCGACCCGCTCCGCCTCGGCCACCACGGCGATCCCCTCGGCGCTCTCCAGCGCCGCCCTCAGGCCCTCCCGGAACAGCGGGTGGTCGTCGACGATCAGGACCCGGACGGAGGAGTCCTCCCGCTCCTCGCCCGAAGGCCCGGGGGCCTCCGGGACCTGCCCGCCGCCCGGGCCGGACGGCGCTCCCGGGGCGCCGGAGCCGTCGCCCGCGCCCGGCGGCGCGGCCCGGGGCCGATCGTCCGGCTGCGGGGCGGGCGGTTCGACGGGGTGCTGTTGGTCCACCTGGCCGACACTACCAGCGATGCGGGAGTGACTTTCTGTGACATGCGCGGATCGCCGTGCGGCGACGGACCACCGTGCCAAGGACGAGACCGCTGCCCCATGCGCCCGGGACGGCGGGCGGTCGAGACTGAAATGGTGCCCGGTGCGCGGCTGCCGCCGGACCTCTCCCGAGCCCGTTGCGAGGCGGTGCCATGATCACGGTGATCCCGACCCGGCCGCGGACTGCCACCGGGCCCTCCGCCCGCCGGACGCCCGCCCAACGGCAGCTCGCCGCCGCAGCGGCCTGCACGGCCCTCTGCCTGGCCGTCGCCACCCTCTGGACCTGCTACGTGCTCGTCCACCTCGGTACGCCTGGGGTCGACCGCCCCCGGGACCAACTCGCCATCCTGCTGTACGCACTGCCCACCGCCGGTGCCGGGATGCTGCTGCACGCCCACCGCCCGGGCAGCCCGCTCGGCTGGGTGATGCTGGTCTACGCCCTGACCTCGATGCTGCCCAGCGCCGCCGGGGCACCCGTCTGGGTGGAACTCTCCGATCCGCGCCTCGCGGGGGCGATGGCGGTGCTGCGGTCGGTCTGCAACACGATCAGCCAGACCCTGTTCTACGTCCTGCCGCTCTGGCTCCCGTACGGACGGCTCACCGACCGCCGGTGGTGGCTCTACATCGGTGCCGTCGCGCTCTGGGAGATCCCGGACGGCCTGTCGTTCCTGGGCCACGCGACCTCGTACGGCCGGCCGAACCCGCTCGCCGACGGCGCGCCCGCCCGGTTCTTCGGCTCGATCGCCGACCACCTGGACAGCCTCTACGAACCGGCGAACTTCCTGTTCGTCGGCTTCGCCGCCGCCGTCCTGCTGGTCCGGCTGCTCCGCCCCTCCCCCCGTCCGGAGCGCGGCCGCGACGGCGCGCCCCGGCCGCAGCACCCGGCCCACCGGGCGCACGTGGCGGGCATGCTGGGCGCCTACCTGCTCTGGGCCGGGCTGGAGGACTACTACAACCGCAGCTTCCAGAACGACTACTGGCTCAGCTACGGGCTGTTCACCGCCGCCGGCGCGGTCTGGGCGGTCGCCGTCGCCCACCTGGTGATCCGCGACGGCGGCTGGCGGCTCGACCGGGCGGCCCGGTCGGTACTGACCGGACTGCTCCTGGCCACCGGGCTGACCACGCTGTTCGTGGTGGGGGCCGCCGTGCTCTCCGGCTGGCTGGTCCCGGGCCGGGGTGCGGCCGGGCTGACGCTGATCGCCCTGGTGTTCGGGCTCGGCGCCGCCCTGCCCCGGGCCGCCCGGTGGGCGGTCGGGGTGATCGACCGGCTCTACTACGGCGACCGCGCCCAGCCCTACCAGGTCCTGCGCACCCTGGCCGGACGGGTCCGGCAGGTGGTGGACCCCGAGCGGCTGCCGGCCGTCCTGTGCGGGACCGTCGCGGAGGAGCTGCGGCTGCCCGGGGTCGCGCTGAGCGTCACCACCCGGGCCGGCCGCCGCCCGCTGGCCGCCGTGGGCCGGACGGACGGACCGGACCAGGCCTTCGCCCTGGTCCACCACGGCACGACGATCGGGGAGTTGACGGTCGGGCTGCGCGAGGGCGAGGAGCGGCTGGAGGCCGGCGACATCGACATCCTGCGCTCGCTCGCCGACCAGGTCTCGCCCGCCGTCGCCTCGCTGCGGTTGCAGGAGGACCTCCAGGCGAGCCGGGCGCAGATCGTCGCGGCGCGGGAGGAGGAGCGGCGCTGGCTGCGCCGGGACATCCACGACGGGCTCGGCCCCGTGCTGGCCGGGCTCCGGCTGCGGGTGGACAACGTCGCCTCGGCGGCGGCCGCCGGGGCCTCCGGGGTTTCCGGGGCCTCCGGGGCCTCCGGGGCCTCCGGGGAGGAGGCTCGGGCCGGGGACACCGGCGGGGAGATGGCGCGGACGCTGACCGGGATCTCGGGCGACCTCGCGCTGGCGATCAAGGAGGTCCGGCGGATCACCGACCGCCTCGGGCCCGCCCCGCTGGGCGAGTTCGGGCTGGCCCGGGCCGTCCAGCACCTCGCGCTCACCTTCAGCGGCGCCGGACTCGCCGTCGACGCCACCGTGACCCCCGACCCCCTGCCGCCCCTGCCGGCCGCCGTCGAGGTGGCCGTCTACCGGATCACCGCCGAGGCGCTGAACAACGTCCTGCGGCACGCCCGCGCCGAACGCGCCGAGGTGGTGGTCCGGGTGGACGACGAGACGCTGACGCTGACCGTGCAGGACGACGGGGTCGGCTACCGGCGGGAGGCGGACGGCGACGCCGGGCCCGAGCCCGCGGACGGCGAGGGGAGCGGGGTCGGGGTCCGGTCGATGGCCGACCGGGCCGCCGAGATCGGCGGCAGCTGCACGGTCGCCCCGCTGCCCCGGGAACACGGGACCCGGGTGCGGGCCGTGCTCCCCCGCTTCCCGTCCAAGGGCGGCGCGGGCACGGCATGAGGAACGGCCGCCGCCCCCGGTGCGGGCTGCACCGGGGGCGGCGACGGGTTCAGGGGGACGGGGACGGACGGCGTCTCAGCCCTTGCAGTCCTTCTCCCCGTTCTTGCACCTGTTCGTGGTCCCACCGCGCTTGGGCGAAGGGCCGGGGGTGGTTGCCGCGCCGTCGACGACGTTCCGACACACGACGGCTGCCGCGGCCAGGCCGACGAGTACGGACGCGACGCAGAACGTCTTCGTTGCCGTGTTCGTTGCCATGGGAGTTCTCCATATCCTTCGACTTCCGACCGGTTCGGGCCGGTCGGCCGTTCTTCCTCCACCCTGCGCGGGCCGCCGCCCCGGGCGCATGGGCCCGCCGTCCCGTTCCGGTCCCACTCCGGGGCTTCGGACGGGACGGCGGACAGGGCGGCGAACGGGGCGGCGGCCCGCGCAGGACCGGACGCGGTACGGCCCCGCGCACGTGGGGCGGCCCCGGCGCGGGCCGGGGCGGGCCGGGGTGCACCTGCGGGCGTGGGGCCGGGACAGCCGTCCGGCCCGGGCGCTCCGGAGCGGAGCACCCGGGCCGGGAGGGCCGGCGGGTTCGGGGCGGGTCAGGGGCGGGTCAGGGGCGGGTACGCCACTCGGTGCGCCGCCGGGCCGGGGCCGGGCGGGCGGTGGCGCGGGGGGCCGCGGCCAGGGTGAGGCAGAGCAGTTCGGCACCCAGCGGTCCGGCCTCCAGCTGGAGCGGGGTGCCCCGGCGGGCCAGCAGGAGGTCGCCGTCGACCGCCAGGTGGTTCGGCTCGCCGGGCGTCTGCCCCACGAGGAGGGAGCCGCGCAGCACATGGAGGGCGACCTCGGTCCCGGCCTGCCCCGGCAGCGTGTGGTGGGCGCCGGGGCTCAGCCGCAGGTGGTCGAAGGACTCGCAGGCACTGGCGAGCATGGAGCGGCGGGCCAGGCAGCGGAGGCGGATCCGTTCGCCGTTCGGACCCAGGATGACGGCGGCGGAGCCTGCGGCGGTGGTGACGATCACCGTGACTCGCCTCCCTTCGGATGTTCGGGGTGCTCGGGGTGCTCGGGATGTTCGGGGTGCTCGGGATGTTCGGGGTGCTCGGGGTGCTGTGCCTGTTCGGGGTGCTGTGGCTGCTCGGGGTGCTCCGGATCGGCGGACCGCCGGGGGCGCGGGGGCCGGTCCGGACGGGCTGTTCCCGGACCGTCAGCTGCGCGGCGGTCCCCGGCGTGGCCGTCGGCGCGCCGCCGTCCGCCGGACGGCCCGGGGGCCTCGGGCCCGGCCGGGCGGCCGGCGACGGCCAGGACGGCCTGGAAGAACTCCAGCCCCGCCGTGCCGGCGGTGAGCACCGTCCGCCCGCCCAGCGGCAAGGTCAGCGCGGTGCCCTCGACCAGCGGGAACCCGGCGTCGGGCGCCTCCTCGGCGTCGTCGGCCGGGCCGGTGGCCGTCCCCGAACCGGCGGTGACGTAGAGGGCGTGCTCGACGCCCTCCGCGATGACCTCGGTCGTGCGGCCCGGGTCGAGCCACCGCAGTCCGACCGCGCGCAGCGGCCCGGTCAGCACGCGGCTGGGGTCGACGGCGCCGCGTCGGCGGAGGTCGGTGATGACGGTGCCCGTCATGGCGGTGACTCCTTCTGGTCGGCGGCGGACCGGTCCGGTCCGCCCTTGCCGTTCCACGGTGTGCCGCCCGTCGTCCCGGTCGCACGGTGACCGTGTCCCGTCCTGCTCCCGCCCGCTGCCCGGGCCCCGCCCGGTCCGGAGGTGCGGCGCACCGGGACCCCGCGCTCAGCCGGTGACCGGCAGGAGCTCCGCGACCCGACCGGACGGCACCCCGACCGGACCGAGCCCCTCCACCGCCGCCCGCACCGGCGCGGCCTCCACCGGCGTGAGCAGCCGGCCGTCCACGCAGGACGGCCGCCCGAGACCGGCGAGCAGCAGCAGGCCGGGCCCGGGAGCGAGGGCCGCGCCGAGCGCGTCGGCGAGGGCCGCCACGTCGGTACCGCCGGGCAGGCCGGTCACCGAGCCGTTGCGGGCGACCAGTTCGCGGTGGGCCCAGGCTCCGTCCGCGTCCAGCAGGCCGACCCGGACCGCGAGGCGGGCGGCGAGCAGGAGTCCCAGGGCCTCGGCGTCGCCGGGCGCGAAGGGGTGGCCGGCCAGGCGGCGAACCAGTGTGCCGAGGCGCCGCCCGTAGCCCAGGGCGAGGGCCGGGCCGGTCTCGAACGGGTCGAAGCAGACCAGGGCGGCCCGGGCGTCCGCGCAGACGGCGAGGAAGCCGGCGACGGTGCGCTCGGAGTAGCTCGCCTCGGGGTCGAGGGCCTCGGCGAGCGCCTCGTACTGCGCCGGGCAGACGGCGAGCACGTGCCGGATCACGCCGATCATGCCCGCCCTGGTCTCCGCGGCGGGCCGGTCGGCCAGCACATCGCCGCGGACCCAGACCAGCGCGGGTGCGGTCCGGTCGGGCAGCTCGCGGGCCTCGGGGGGCGGGCACCGCAGCGCGAGCGCGGGCCCGACGGCAGCCGCCAGGGTGGTCGGCAGCCGCAGGTCGGCCGCGACGGCGCAGGCCCGCTCACCGCCGAGGGCGATCACGACGGTGCGGCCACCGGTGCCCTCGTCCGGGGCAGGCCGGTCCGGCAGCGGCGCGGACCGCAGGTCGATGACGGTGCACGGCCCCTGCGCGGCGGCCATGGCGCGGACCCTGGCGAGGTGGTCCGCGGGTGCCGCGCCGTCGATCACGAGCAGGAACCGATCGGCCCCGAACGCGGCCGTCCGCTCGGCGAGTTCGGCCCAGGAACCGCCGCCCCGGCGCACCGCCAGCGGGATGCCCGCCGGTCCGGCCTGGATCCGGCGGTCGAATACGGTGGTGCCGCCCATCGCGATCCACCTCCCGCTCCTCTGCGACTGCTCCGGCCTCCCGGGTTCTCCGATCTCGACGATGGCCCGCCCGACGCCCCGGGCGCCTGAGCCGCCCTGCCCGTCCCGGCCCGGTCGGCACACGGGACGGGCTGGGGCGGCACCGGGACGGGCCGGGGCAGGACCGGGACAGGCCGGGCGCGGGCAGGACCGGGAAGGGCAGGGCCGCGAAGGGCCGGGCGCGGAACGGGCAGGTCAGGGCGCGCGGGCGCTATGACCGCTCCCAGCTCCGGGCCCGCAGGTAGGGGAGCAGGTAGTGCACCGGATCCCTGCCCAACGTCCCGTCCTTCGTGCCGGTCGCCTCGGGGATCCCGGCCGCCGGGGCGACGGCGTGCGGCAGGGGGCACCCACCGGCCACCGGAGGCGGGAACGGCCCGCCCCCGGCGCCACCCGCCGACGTACGGTGGAACCGGAGGCCGCGTCATGCACCGCACCCGGACCCACTTCACCGACCGCACCGACGCGGGCCGCCGGCTGGCCGCACTGCTCGGCCACCTGCGCGGCCCCGGCACCGTCGTCGTCGCCCTCCCGCGCGGCGGGGTCCCGGTGGCCGCCGAGGTCGCGGCCGCGCTCGGCGCCCCGCTGGACATCTGCGTGATCCGCAAGCTCGGGGTGCCCCGCCAGCCCGAGCTGGGCATGGGCGCGATCGGCGAGGACGGCGTCCGGGTGCTCAACGACGAGGTGATCCGGCTGGTCGGCGTCACGCCCGGGCAGCTCGCCGACGTCGAGCTGCGCGAGCGCGCGGAGCTGGAGCGGCGGGCCCGCCGCTACCGGGGCGGGCGCCCGCCCGAGGAGCTGCGCGGCCGCACCGTGGTCGTGGTGGACGACGGCATCGCCACCGGCTCCACGGCCCGGGCCGCCTGCGTGATCGTCCGGGCCCGGGGGGCGGCCCGGGTGGTGCTGGCCGTTCCGGTGGCGCCCGACGACTGGACGGACCGGCTGGCCGGGATCGCGGACGAGCTGCTTTGCGTCGGCACGCCGTCGCCGTTCTTCGCGATCGGCGAGTTCTACGGCGACTTCTCGCAGACCGGTGACGAGGAGGTGCTGCGCCACCTCGCCGAGGCGCGGGCCGCGCCCGCCCAGGACGGCGCCGGGGCGGCCGGCAGCGGAGCGCCCGGCAGCGGGGTGGACCGTGAGCTGGTCCTGCCGGTCGCGGGTGTCCGGCTGGCCGGCCGGCTGACCGTCCCGGCGGACGCGGCCGGCGTGGTGGTGTTCGCCCACGGCAGCGGGAGCGGCCGGCACAGCCCTCGCAACCGCCGGGTGGCCGCCGCCCTGAACCGGGCCGGCCTGGCCACCCTGCTGTTCGACCTGCTCACCGAGGACGAGGAGCCGGACCGGCGGAAGGTGTTCGACGTCGAGCTGCTCGGGGCCCGGCTGACCGCCGTGGCCGGGCTCCTGCCCGAGCTGCCGGAGGGCCGGGAGCGGGCTCTCCCGCTCGGGCTGTTCGGGGCCAGCACCGGCGCGGCCGCCGCGCTCACGACGGCCGCCGCGCTGGGCGAGGGGGTGCGCGCCGTGGTGTCCCGGGGCGGGCGGCCCGACCTCACCGGTCCCGGCCGGCTGGCCGAGGTCACCGCGCCGACCCTGCTGGTGGTGGGCGGCCTGGACGGCCGGGTGATCGACCTGAACCGGCAGGCGCGGGCGCGGCTGCGCTGCGAGAGTGAACTGGCGGTGGTGCCGCGAGCGGGCCACCTCTTCGAGGAGCCGGGCACGCTCGACCGGGTCGCCGAGCTGGCCCGCGACTGGTTCCTCCGGTACCTGCCGGCCGGGCCGCCGGCCACCCCGTGAGCGACCCCACCGACCCGAACCGAACCCCCCGGAACAGCCCCGACCGGCCCGACCGGCCCCGATCGACCGCCGTACAGACCTCTCGCGAACCACCCCGGACGACCAGGCATTTTGTGCAGCCGGACCGGCCATTTCCTGACCAGCTTGTACACATTGAACAGTGAAATCCCGACCTGTTGCCCAACCACCCCGACAGGAGCAAGCTCTCCGCTCAGCCGCACCACCCACCCAGCGGTGCGGCCGCCTCAAGCGGATGCCTCAATGCCGAGGCCTCAATGTGGAGGAACGACCGATGACCCCGCAGTCCCACGCCCTTGAGCTGACCCCCGAGGAACGCGAGGCCGGTCTCGACGCCGAGCAGCTCCGCCGCCTCGTCGGCCTCGTCGAGCACGACCCCGCCACGGACCCGTTCCCTGTCACCGCACAGGACGCCATCGTGTTCGTGGTGGGCAACGCCACCCAGACGGCCCACTTCTACCAGTCCGTCTTCGGCATGGAGCTGGTCGCCTACTCCGGCCCGGAGACCGGCCGCCGCGACCGCAAGGCCTTCGTGCTGCGCTCCGGCTCCTGCCGCTTCGTGATCAAGGGCGGTGTCGCCCCGGACAGCCCGCTGCTGGACCACCACCGCCGGCACGGCGACGGCGTCGTCGACCTGGCCCTGGAGGTGCCGGACGTCGACAAGTGCATCGCGCACGCCCGCGCCCAGGGCGCCACCGTGCTGGAGGAGCCGAACGACGTCTCCGACGAGAACGGCACCGTGCGCCGCGCCGCCATCGCCACCTACGGCGAGACCCGGCACACCCTGATCGACCGCTCCCGCTACCACGGCCCCTACCTGCCGGGCTTCGTGGCCGCCGAGACCAGGGTGGCCCGCACCGCCGGCCACCCGAAGCGGCTCTTCCAGGCCCTGGACCACGCGGTGGGCAACGTCGAGCTCGGCCGGATGGACGAGTGGGTCGGCTTCTACAACCGCGTCATGGGCTTCGTGAACATGGCCGAGTTCGTCGGCGACGACATCGCCACCGAGTACTCCGCGCTGATGTCCAAGGTCGTCGCCAGCGGCAACCACCGGGTGAAGTTCCCGCTCAACGAGCCGGCCATCGCCAAGAAGAAGTCGCAGATCGACGAGTACCTGGAGTTCTACGGCGGCCCCGGCTGCCAGCACCTGGCGCTCGCCACCAACGACATCCTCTCCACCGTCGACATCCTGCGCGCCAACGGCGTGGAGTTCCTCTCCACCCCCGACTCGTACTACGACGACCCGGAGCTGCGCGCCCGGATCGGCAAGGTCCGGGTCGAGGTCGAGGAGCTGAAGAAGCGCGGCATCCTGGTCGACCGCGACGAGGACGGCTACCTGCTGCAGATCTTCACCAAGCCGCAGGGCGACCGCCCGACCGTGTTCTTCGAGTTCATCGAGCGGCATGGCTCGCTCGGCTTCGGGAAGGGCAACTTCAAGGCGCTCTTCGAATCCCTGGAGCGCGAGCAGGACCGCCGCGGCAACCTCTGATCAGCACCCCCGATCGGAGCGAGAACGGCGAACGGGCCAGTCGGCGAACGGGCCAGGAGGAGCAGGACGATGGCGTACTACCGGCAGCTGGGCAGCATCCCGCCCAAGCGGCACACCCAGCACCGCACCCCCGAAGGCGGGCTGTACTACGAGGAGTTGATGGGCGAGGAGGGGTTCTCCTCGGACTCCTCGCTGCTCTACCACCGGGGCATCCCCTCGGCCGTCGTGGACGCCGTGCCGTGGGAGCTGCCGGACCAGTCGACGGTGCCCAACCACCCCCTGCTCCCCCGGCACCTCAAGCTGCACGAGCTGTTCGCGGGCCAGGAGTGGAAGTCCGCCGACGTGGTGGGCGGCCGCCGGCTCGTCCTCGGCAACGGCGACGTGCGGATCTCGTACGTCGCCGCCGGGGCCCCCAGCGAGCTGTACCGCAACGCGCTCGGCGACGAGTGCGTGTACGTGGAGTCCGGCAGCGGCACGGTCGAGACGGTCTTCGGCACGCTGGAGGTCGGCCAGGGCGACTACGTGGTCATCCCCCGGGCGACCACGCACCGCTGGGTGCCGGCCGGCGACGAGCCGCTGCGCGCCTACTGCATCGAGGCGAACAGCCACATCTCCCCGGTGAAGCGCTACCTCTCCAAGTACGGCCAGCTGCTGGAGCACGCGCCGTACTGCGAGCGGGACCTGCGCGGTCCGGCCGGCCCGCTGCTCGTCGAGGGCACGGACGTCGACGTGCTGGTCAAGCACCGCGGCCCGAACGGCGTCGCGGGCACCCGGTACACCGTGCCGCACCACCCGTTCGACGTGGTCGGCTGGGACGGCTGCCTGTACCCGTACGTCCTCAACGTGCGGGACTACGAGCCGATCACCGGCCGGATCCACCAGCCGCCGCCCGCGCACCAGGTGTTCGAGGGCAACGGCTTCGTGATCTGCAACTTCGTGCCCCGCAAGGTGGACTACCACCCGCTCTCGATCCCCGTCCCCTACTACCACTCCAACGTGGACAGCGACGAGGTGATGTTCTACTGCGGCGGCGACTACGCGGCCCGCAAGGGCTCGGGCATCGCCCAGGGCTCGATCTCGCTGCACCCCGGCGGCCACACCCACGGCCCGCAGCCGGGGGCGTACGAGCGCAGCATCGGCGCGGAGTTCTTCGACGAGCTCGCGGTGATGGTGGACACCTTCCGGCCACTGGAGCTGGGCGAGGGCGGCCGGGCCTCCGAGGACGGCAACTACGCGTGGACCTGGGCCGGTCGGGGGCCCGCGCGATGAGCGCGATCCCCGAGCTGTTCCGGGACCTCTTCGACGACGCGGCCGTGTTCCCGCCCGGGAACCTGCCGCTCGCCGACGCGGTGCCGGCCCACCGGGCGCACCGCAGCGCCTGGTACGCCGCCGCGGTCGGCCCGCTGCTCTGCGGGGCGGGCCGGCTCGGCGAGCTGGCGGCCGCCGCGGACCCGGCCCGGCACACCGGGCCGCTGCGGGTCGGGCTCGTACTGCCGGGGGGCAGTGCGGAGCTCGGCCCGGCCCTGGAGGCCGCCGCGCCGTTCGAGGTGGCCGGCGTCGAGCTGGCCACCCGGGACGCCGGCGAGGCGGTCGCCGCGCTGGACCTGCTGCTGCCGCCGGACGTCCCGGCCGCCGTGGAGCTGCCGCGCGAACTGCTGCGCGGCGACGCGCTGGGCGACGCCCTGGACGTCCTGGTCGACAGCCCGTACCGGGCGAAGTTCCGCACCGGCGGGGTGGTGGCCGGCGCCTTCCCCGACGAGGAGGAGCTGGCCCGCTTCCTCACCGGCTGCGCGCAGCGCGGCCTGCCGTACAAGTGCACCGCCGGGCTGCACCACGCCGTCCGGCACACCGATCCGGTCACCGGCTTCGAGCACCACGGCTTCCTGAACGTCCTGCTGGCCGCACAGGAGACCGACCGGTCGGCCGCCGCCGAGGTGCTGGCCGAGCGCTCCGGCGCCGTGCTGGCCAAGGCGGTCGGCGAACTGACCGACCGTCAGGTTACGGTGATCAGGAACTCGTTCACCGCGTTCGGCACCTGCAGTGTCGCCGAACCCCTGGACGACCTGGCCGGGCTCGGCCTGCTGTCGCCCAGTCCCATGCCCCAGGAGGACCGTTGAGCACCCCCCGCAGCTGGCTCGCCAGCGCCCAGGACTCGCCGTTCGGCGTGCACAACCTGCCGTACGGCGTCTTCACCGCCGCCGACCGGCCGGGCCGGCGGCGGATCGGCGTACGCGTCGGGGAGTTCGTCCTCGACGCCGGGGCCGCCGCCCGCGCGGCCGGGGAGCCGTCCGTCCTGCTGGACGCCGAGAGCCTCAATCCGCTGCTGGGCGCGGGGCGTCCGATCTGGACCGAGGTGCGCGCGGCGCTGACCCGCTGGCTCACCGACGAGTCCCACCGGGCGGCGCTCTCGCCGCTGCTGCTGCCCCTGGCCGAGGTGGAGCTGCACCTGCCGTTCGAGGTCGCCGACTACGTCGACTTCTACGCCTCCGAGCACCACGCCACCAATCTGGGCCGGATCTTCCGCCCCGGCTCGGAGCCGCTCACCCCCAACTGGAAGCACCTGCCGATCGGTTACCACGGCCGGGCCGGCACGGTGGTGGTCTCGGGGACGGAGGTGGTCCGGCCGCACGGGCAGCGCAAGGCCCCGGCCGACCCGGCGCCGTCCTTCGGACCGACCCGCCGGCTGGACATCGAGGCGGAGGTCGGCTTCGTGGTCGGCACGCCGTCCGCGCTCGGCACGCCCGTCCCGCTGGACGCCTTCCGCGAGCACGTGTTCGGCGTCTGCCTGGTCAACGACTGGTCCGCGCGCGACATCCAGGCCTGGGAGTACGTGCCGCTCGGCCCCTTCCTCGGCAAGTCCTTCGGCACCTCGATCTCGCCGTGGATCGTGCCGCTGGACGCCCTGGAGCACGCCCGGGTCGCCCCGCCCGCCCGGGACGTCGAGCCGCTGCCCTACCTGGACGACCGCGGCGGCGAGCCGTGGGGCCTGGACCTCGCGATGGAGGTCCGGCTGAACGGGCACCCGGTCTCCCACCCGCCGTTCGCCTCGATGTACTGGACCGCCGCGCAGCAGCTCGCCCATCTGACGGCCAACGGCGCCTCGCTGCGCACCGGGGACTTCTTCGCCTCGGGCACCGTCAGCGGTCCCGAGCCGCGGACCCGGGGCGCCCTGATCGAGCTGACCTGGAACGGCGAGGAGCCGCTGAAGCTCCCGGACGGCACCGTCCGGACCTTCCTGGAGGACGGCGACGAGGTCGTCATCACCGCCACCGCCCCGGGGCGCGACGGCGCCGTGGTCGGCTTCGGCGAGGTGACCGGCCGGGTCGTGCCGTAACCCCACCGCGGCCGGCACCACGGCCGCCGGAACGCCCAGGAGGCGGCGCCGGACACCCGGCGCCGCCTCCGGCACGCAGCGCCGCGTCCCCGGCCGCCGGGGCGGCCACCCGCCGGGGGTACGGTGACGGCGGAGTTCTCCACGACGGACAGCGACGACGAACGGGAGCGGGCCCGATGAGCGCAGAGGTACAGGCCTACCGGGACGGCGGCGTCGGGCGGATCGTGCTCGACCGGCCGAGGGCGATCAACTCCCTGACCCACGACATGATCCGGGCCGTGCGGGCCGCCCTGGACGGCTGGGCGGCGGACGACGCGGTGCGCGCCGTGGTGCTGACCGGCGCCGGTGAGCGCGGCCTCTGCGCGGGGGCGGACATCCGGGCCCTGCACGACGACGCCAAGGCGGGCGGCGCCGGCGCCCGGGCGTTCTTCCGCGACGAGTACCGGCTGAACGCGCTGATCGCCCGCTACCCGAAGCCGTACCTGGCGGTGATGGACGGCATCACCATGGGCGGCGGGGTCGGCCTCTCCGCCCACGGCGCCGTGCGGATCGTCACCGAGCGGTCCGTCGTGGCGATGCCGGAGACCAGGATCGGCCTCGTCCCGGACGTCGGCGGCAGCCTGCTGCTGGCCCGCGCCCCGGGCGAGTCGGGCCTCCACCTCGGGCTCACCTCGGGCTCGATGGGCCCCGGCGACGCCCTGTACTGCGGCTTCGCCGACCACTTCGTGCCCACCGCGCGGATCCCCGCGCTGCTCGCCGCCCTGGCGGGCAGCGCCGGGTTGACCGGCGCCGGCCTCACCGCCGCCGTGGCCGCCCACGCCGCCCCGGCACCGCCCGCCGCCCTGGCCGACCGGCGGCAGTGGATCGACGCCTGCTACGCGGCCGACACCGTCGAGGAGATCGTCGAGCGGCTGCTCGGCTGCGGCGTCCCGGAGGCCAAGGAGGCCGCCGAACAGCTGCTCGGCAACGCCCCCACCGCCGTCAAGGTCACCCTGGCCGCGCTGCGCCGGGCCCGCACGCTGCCCTCCCTGGAGGCGGTGCTCGACCAGGAGTACCGGATCTCCTGCCACGCGCTGACCACGCCGGACCTCGTCGAGGGCATCCGCGCCCAGGTGGTCGACAAGGACCGTGCCCCGCGCTGGTCCCCGGCCGAGCCGGCCGGGGTCACCGCGGCCGAGGTCGACCGCTTCTTCGCCCCGCGCGAGGGCGACGAACTCGGCCTGGCCTGACCGCCGTCGGACCGGCCGGGGCGGCGGACCGGCCCCGGCCGGAGCCGACCCGCCGGACGCCGGAACCCGTGACCACCGTCTCGCATGGCAAGACTGGCGCGAGGCGGGGCCCGTCGTAGATCGTTGGGTGGTCAGGACGCACCCGGTGTGGTGCCGAGCAGCGGAATGGGAGTCAACGGCGATGACCGAGACCTACGAGACGATCCTGGTCGAGCGCAAGGGGCGGGTCGGGCTGATCACGCTCAACCGGCCGAAGGCGCTGAACGCGCTCAACACCCAGCTGATGAACGAGGTGGTCGCGGCCGCCACCGCGTTCGACCGGGACCCGGAGATCGGCGCCATGGTGATCACCGGCTCGGAGAAGGCCTTCGCGGCCGGCGCCGACATCAAGGAGATGCAGGGCAACGCGTTCCCCGACGTCTACCTGGACGACTGGCTGGGCCCGTGGGACCGGCTCGGCGAGCTGCGCAAGCCGGTCGTCGCGGCGGTGGCCGGCTTCGCCCTCGGCGGCGGCTGCGAGCTGGCGATGCTCTGTGACATCCTGCTGGCCGCCGACACCGCGAAGTTCGGCCAGCCGGAGATCAAGCTCGGGGTCATCCCGGGGATCGGCGGCTCGCAGCGGCTGACCCGCGCGGTCGGCAAGGCCAAGGCGATGGAACTCTGCCTGACCGGCCGGATGATGGGTGCCGAGGAGGCCGAGCGGGCCGGCCTGGTCTCCCGGATCGTCCCGGCCGGCGAGCTGCTCGCCGAGGCGCTGGCCACCGCGGAGACGGTCGCGCAGATGTCCACCCCCGCCGCGATCATGATGAAGGAGAGCGTCAACCGGGCGTTCGAGACCACCCTGGCCGAGGGCGTCCGCTTCGAGCGCCGGCTGTTCCACGCGACCTTCGCCACCGCGGACCAGAAGGAGGGCATGGCGGCCTTCGCCGAGAAGCGCCCGCCGGAGTTCACCCACCGCTGATCCGGCACGGGCGGGGGCGGCGGCCGGGGGGCGGGCGCCGCCCCCCCCCCGGCGGCCGGGCGAGGGGCCCACCCCCGGGCGGGTTTTCAAAAAAACGAGCCCA
>NZ_JBHWUI010000097.1:0-34601 GCF_042737525.1 Kitasatospora sp. NPDC059973
CCGCCACCACCGCGCCGGGCGCCACCGGGGCCCCGTCGGCCACCGGCGGCTCCGCCGGCACCGCGGGCACCGGCGGTACGGCCGGCACGGCGGGCGCCGGCGGCAACACGCCGAACGCCGTCCCGTCCGCCGCCACCAGCGGGAACCCGATCGGCGGCGCCGGCGGCGGCGCCGGCAGCGGGAAGATCGGCTACGACAACCCGCTGGCGACCACCGCCACCGGCAGCTACCTGGGCAAGACCAAGGCCGACGTCACCCCGGTCTCGGTGGTCAAGGGCACCGCGGCCGAGGTCGCGCCGTACAACTTCAAGCCGGCCGAGCTCGAAGGCAAGACGCCGTACTACGTGACCGTCTCGTTCACCAACCGCACCGGTGGCCCGCTCACCGACGAGTACTTCATGATGCGGTTCAAGGTGAAGTCGGACACCGCCGCCACCGGCGGGGTGCTGCCCGCGCCGACCGTCCTGAAGTCGATCCCGCAGTGCGACTCCGGCAAGAAGCCCGGCACCCTGGCGGACGGCCAGACCCAGCAGCAGTGTGCGGTCTATCTCGTTCCGACCAACACCCCGCCGAAGTTCCTCGTCTTCGGCAGCGTTCTGGACACCGAGCCCCTGATCTGGAAGGCCGGCTGACAGCTCCGCCTGCCGTTCGAAGGGGGCCCTTGAGGGCGGTCCGGCGCGTGTCCCCGCACACGCGCCGGACCGGCCCGGGATACCCCTAAAGTAGGCAGGCATGCAGGTCATCCAGTCCAGCAAGCTCGCCAACGTCTGCTACGACATCCGCGGCCCGGTGCTCGACGAGGCGATGCGGCTGGAGGAGCAGGGCCACCGCATCCTGAAGCTCAACACCGGCAACCCCGCCGTCTTCGGCTTCGACGCGCCCCCGGAGATCCTCCAGGACATCCTGCGCAACCTCTCCTCCGCGCACGGGTACGGCGACTCCAAGGGCCTGCTCGCCGCCCGCCGGGCCGTGGTGATGCACTACGAGGAGCGCGGGCTGCACGGACTCACCGTCGAGGACGTCTTCCTCGGCAACGGCGTCTCCGAGCTGATCCAGCTGGCGATGACCGCCCTGCTCGACGACGGCGACGAGGTGCTCGTCCCGGCGCCGGACTACCCGCTCTGGACGGCCTCCGTCTCGCTGGCCGGCGGCACCGCCGTGCACTACCGCTGCGACGAGCAGTCCGAGTGGTACCCGGACCTCGCCGACATCGAGGCCAAGGTCACCGACCGGACCAGGGCGATCGTGGTGATCAACCCGAACAACCCGACCGGCGCGGTCTACCCGCGCGAGGTCCTGGAGGGCCTGGTCGAGATCGCCCGCCGGCACAAGCTGGTGGTCTACGCGGACGAGATCTACGACAAGATCCTCTACGACGACGCCGAGCACGTCCCGCTGGCCACGCTGGCCCCCGACCTGTTCTGCGTCACCTTCAACGGGCTCTCCAAGGCGTACCGGGTGGCGGGCTTCCGCTCCGGCTGGATGGTGCTCTCCGGCGACCGGCAACGCGCCCGCAGCTACATCGAGGGCCTGACCGTGCTCGCCTCGATGCGCCTGTGCGCCAACATGCCGGCCCAGCACGCGGTGGCCGCGGCGCTCGGCGGCCGACAGTCGATCAAGGACCTGGTGCTGCCCGGCGGCCGGCTGCTGGAGTCGCGGGACGCCGCGTACCGGCTGCTCAACGAGATCCCGGGGGTCAGCTGCGTCAAGCCGAAGGGCGCGCTCTACGCGTTCCCCCGGCTGGACCCGAAGGTCTACAAGATCAAGGACGACGCCCAGATGGTGCTGGACCTGCTGCGCGCCGAACGCATCCTGCTGGTCCAGGGCACCGGCTTCAACTGGCCCGAGCCGGACCACTTCCGCCTGGTCACGCTGCCCCGGGCCGAGGAGATCACCGACGCCGTCACCCGGATCGGCGACTTCCTCGGCGGCTACACCCAGCCGTAGCGGGCCCGGACGGTCAGGCCGTCGCGGTCAGTCCGGTCCGGCTGGCCGTCGCGGTCCGGTCCGGACCGGGAAAAGCTACGGCCGGAGTTCCGGTCCGGACGATCTCCTTGGTCGGGGAAAGATCGTCCGCGGAACTCCGGCCGTCCTGTCGCTCGGTGGGTGCGCGATTCGTGCCACGCACCCACCACTACTCGCCGGGCTGAGGCTCAGGCTCAGCCGAGGCGGGCGACCAGGTCTCGGTACTCGTCCCACAGCTCGGTGGGCGTGTGGGAGCCGAAGAGCTCCAGGTGGGCCGGGACGAGCGCGGCCTCCTGACGCCAGATGTCGGCGTCCACGGTGAACAGCAGCTCCCGGTCGGCCTCGGAGAGGTCCAGGCCGTCCAGGTCGAAGCCCTCGACGGTCGGCAGCACGCCGATCGGGGTCTCGACGCCCTCGCCGGTGCCCTGCAGGCGCTCGACGATCCACTTCAGCACGCGGCTGTTCTCGCCGTAGCCGGGCCAGACGAACGAGCCCTCGCTGTTCTTGCGGAACCAGTTCACGTAGTAGATCTTCGGCAGCTTGGCGGCGTCCGCCTGGGCGCCGACCTTCAGCCAGTGGGCGAAGTAGTCGCCCATGTTGTAGCCGCAGAACGGCAGCATCGCGAACGGGTCGCGGCGCAGCTCGCCGACGGTGCCCTCGGCGGCGGCGGTCTTCTCGGAGGCGATGTTCGCGCCCAGGAAGACGCCGTGCTGCCAGTCGAAGGACTCCGTCACCAGCGGGACGGCGGTAGCGCGGCGGCCGCCGAACAGGATCGCCGAGATCGGCACGCCCGCCGGGTCCTCCCACTCGGGGGCGATGGTCGGGCACTGCGCGGCCGGGACGGCGAACCGGGCGTTGGGGTGGGCGGCCGGGGTGCCGGACTCCGGCGTCCAGTCGTTGCCGCGCCAGTCGGTGAGGTGCGCCGGGGGCTCCTCGGTCAGGCCCTCCCACCAGACGTCACCGTCGTCGGTCAGCGCGACGTTGGTGTAGACGGTGTTGCCCCAGAGGGTCTCGATGGCGTTGGCGTTGGTGTCGACGCCGGTGCCGGGCGCGACGCCGAAGAAGCCGGCCTCGGGGTTGATGGCGTAGAGCCGGCCGTCGGCGCCGAAGCGCATCCAGGCGATGTCGTCGCCGATCGTCTCGACCTTCCAGCCCGGGATGGTGGGCTGGAGCATGGCGAGGTTGGTCTTGCCGCAGGCGGAGGGGAAGGCCGCCGCGACGTACGTGGCCTCGCCGGTCGGCGGGGTGAGCTTGAGGACGAGCATGTGCTCGGCCAGCCAGCCCTCGTCACGCGCCATCGTGGAGGCGATCCGCAGCGCGTAGCACTTCTTGCCGAGCAGGGCGTTGCCGCCGTAGCCGGAGCCGAAGGACCAGATCTCGCGGGTCTCCGGGAAGTGCGAGATGTACTTGGTGCTGTTGCACGGCCAGGCGACGTCCGCCTCGCCCTCGGCGAGCGGCGCGCCGACGGTGTGCACGGCCTTGACGAACTCGCCGTCCTCGCCCAACTGGTCGATCACGGCCCGGCCCATGCGGGTCATCACGCGCATCGACACGGCGACGTAGGCGGAGTCGGTGATCTCGACGCCGTACGCGGCCAGCGGGGAGCCGACCGGGCCCATCGAGAAGGGCACGACGTACATCGTGCGCCCCTTCATCGAGCCGCGGAAGAGACCGTTCTCGCCCTGGAAGACCTCCCGCATCTCGGCGGGGGCCTTCCAGTTGTTGGTCGGACCGGCGTCCTTCTCCTGCTCGGAGCAGATGTAGGTGCGGTCCTCGACGCGCGCCACGTCCGTGGGGTCCGAGGCGGCGTAGTAGGAGTTGGGGCGCTTCTTCTCGTCGAGCTTCCTGAAGGTGCCCTGAGCGACCAGCAGGTCCGCGAGGCGCTGGTACTCCTCCTCGGACCCGTCACACCACTCGATGCGGGCCGGCTGGGTGAGCTCGGCGATCTCGCTCACCCAGGCCAGCAGGCGCTTGTGACGGGTGGGCGCGGATGCGCTGAGAGCGAGGTTCTCGTACGACACGATCGCTCCGTTTCACGCCATCTCGGCACGGAGACGGCGTAGCGGGGGTTTGAGGGTGCTTGCAGCGTAGCTCCGGCCTCAAGCCCCGAACACGGCGCAACGGTGAAATTGACTCATCTTTTACTACATTCAGTCTGGTTACTTGTTGGTAATCCGGCTCCTTCGGCCGACCCGCGCCCGACCCGACCGACCCCCGAACACTCCAAAACGTCCAAGTAGTGATGAGGACCACTTCCTACGCGTCAGTAACCTACGGAGGCGTAGGTAGCAGGTAGCATGCTGCCCATGACTGCTGAGCTCCTGGAGAGCACGGAGCGCGTGGAGATCAAGCCGAGTTGGCGCGGCTGGCTGCACGCCGGGATGTTCCCCGCCACGGTGGCCGCCGGGATCGTGCTGATCTGCCTGGCCGACTCCACGCCCGCCAAGATCGCCTGCGCGATCTACTCGGTCAGCGCCTGGCTGCTGTTCGGGGTCAGCGCGGTCTACCACCGCTTCACCTGGGGGCCGCGCGGCGACGCCGTGCTGCGCCGCCTCGACCACGCGAACATCTTCTTGATCATCGCGGGCACCTACACCCCGTTCACCATCCTGCTGCTGGACGGCGCCGCGCAGCAGGTGCTGCTCTGGGCGGTCTGGGGCGGTGCGCTGGCGGGGATAGCGTTCCGGGTGTTCTGGGTGGGCGCGCCGCGCTGGCTGTACACGCCGGTGTACATCGCGCTGGGCTGGGCCGCCGCCTTCTTCCTGCCGGACTTCCTGCGCACCGGCGGGGTCGCGGTGCTGGTGCTGATGATCGTCGGCGGGGTACTCTACAGCGTCGGCGGCGTGGTGTACGGGCTCAAGCGGCCCAACCCCTCACCGCGCTGGTTCGGCTTCCACGAGGTGTTCCACGCCTTCACCCTCGGAGCCTTCATCGTGCAGTACGTCGGGGTCTCACTGGTGGCGTACAGCGCGACCCGCTGAACCCGGCGCCCCACGACGGGCGGTCGGCCGGTCCAGTGACCGGGCGGCCGCCCGTTCCGCTGTCCACTCCGGACCCGGCCGGCCCGGCCGGCGGTCCCCGCGCTCGTGCGCCGCGCCGTCGTGCCCCGGGCGCTCGTACGCCGGGCGCTCGTACGCCGGGCGCTCGCCCCCCGGACGGTCCCGCGCGGCGCGCTCGCGGGCCGCGCGGTCGTGCCCCGGAAGCCCGGGGGCCCGTCGTTCCGGCGCCGGGAACCCGCGCACCGGGTACTCGCGGCCGGGGTGCTCGCGGATCAGCTGCTCACGCACCCCGTACGGACGGGAGCCGGCCTGCCGCGCGTCCAGCGCCTCGCGCGCCCGGCGGCAGCGCTCGCAGTGCGCCGGGTCCGGCCGGCCGCGCCCCGGACGGTGCCGGCGCGCCGGACGGCGCTCGCGCGGCCCGGCCTGCTGGTGCAGCTGCTGCCAGCGCCGGCCGACGTACACCATCAGCAGCAGCACCTCGACCCCGGCGACCCCCAGCACCAGGACGGCACCGTTGATCAGGTAGGCCGCGACCACGGCCAGCGCGGACACCACCACCACCGCCGCACCCCAGATCTGGGCGCTCGACTCCCTGCCGGCCATGCGACTCCCCTTCCTGCGCCGGGCACGTGGTCGGCTCCTGCCGCCCCACCCCTTCTCGCTCTCGGCACGCTTCGGCCAGCACTGACCGATTGCCACATCCTATCTACCGTCAGTCACCCGATGCCGCCCCGGGGCGGCGAACGCCAGATCAACGTTGCGTCAATTCCTTGTGCGGGAAGCACACTTCCAGGACACGTAACGGTGGGTCACGACTACGCGCGGTGGCGCGCGACATTGACGGCCGCCCCCTTTTGGAAGTTACTGTCATTTGACAGTCACTCCCCCGAAGGCTCCGGAGGCCGCCGTGACCCCTCCCGCCGTACCCGCCCCGCCCGCTCCGCCCGGCCCCGATCCGCGGCGCTGGCTGGCGCTGGTCGCCGTCGCGCTGAGCGTCCTGGTCATCAGCTTCGACATGACGATCCTCAACGTGGCCCTGCCGACCCTGGCCTCCCAGCTGCGGGCCACCACCGGACAGCAGCAGTGGATCGTCGACTCCTACACGGTGGTCTTCGCCGCCGCGATGCTCCCGGCCGGCCTGCTCGGGGACCGCTTCGGCCGCCGCCGCACCCTCACCACCGGCCTCGCCCTGTTCGGCCTCGCCTCCGCGGTCGGCATGCTCGCCGACAGCCCCGGCACCCTGGTCGCCGCCCGTGCGGCGATGGGTCTGGCCGGCGCCCTGGTGATGCCGATGTCCCTGGCGGTGATCCCCGGTCTGTTCCCGGCCGGCGAGCAGCGCCGCGCCACCGCGATCCTCTCCGCCGCGCTCGCCGCCGGGACCCCGCTCGGCCCGCTGATCGGCGGCTTCCTGCTACAGCACTTCTGGTGGGGCGCGATCTTCGTGATCAACGTCCCGCTGACGGTGATCGGCATCGTCGCCTGCGTCCTGCTGCTGCCGGAGACCCGCAACCCCGCCGCACCCCGGATCGACGTGCTCGCCACCGTCCTCGGCGCGGGCGGTCTGGCCGCACTGACCTACGGCATCATCGAGGGCCCCGAACGCGGCTGGGCCGACCCGCTGGTGATCGGCATGATCGGCGGCTCCCTGGTCGCCCTCACCGTCCTGGTGCTGCGCAGCCGCCACCAGCACGCCCCGATGCTCGACCTCACCCTGCTCGCGGACCCGACCTTCCGCTGGGCCGCGGGGGCCGCGACGCTGGTCTCCCTGGTGCTCTTCGGCGCCTTCTTCGTCCTGCCGCTGTACTTCCAGAGCGTGCTGGGCGCGGACGCCTTCGGCACCGGTCTGCGGCTGATGCCGATGATGGTCGGGCTGATGGTGGCCGCCAAGCTCAGCGAGGGGCTGGTCGCCCGGATCGGCCCCCGGGCGGTGATCGCCCTCGGGCTCACCTCGCTGGCCGCCGCCCTGCTGCTCGGCAGCCGCACCTCCGTCGTGGACGGCTACGGCCTGGCGGCCGTCTGGCTCACCCTGCTCGGCCTGGGCATGGGCCTCTCGCTGATCACCGCCCAGGCCTCCGCCCTGCTCACCCTGCCGCCGGCCCGGGCCGGGGTCGGCTCCGGTCTGATGCAGACGCTGCGCCAGGTCGGCGGCGCGATCGGGGTCGCCGTCTTCGGCAGCATGCTGGCCGGCTCCTACCGCGGTGCGCTGGACACCGCCGCGCTCCCGGCCGAGGCCGCGCACCGGGCCGGGCAGTCGGTGGTCGCCGCCGACGCGGTGGCCGCGGCCTCCGGGGACGGCGCCCTGACCGTCTCCGCCCACGCCGCCTACGTGCACGGGATGACGCTCGTCCTGCTCGTCTCCGGGGTGATCGCCCTGCTCTCGGCGGTGCTGGTCGCCCTGCGGATGCCGACCGCCGAACCGCGCCCGGGCACCGGCGCCGGTCCCGCCCCGGAGACCACCGCCGTGCCCGCCGCCGATCACGGATAATCGAAGGTATGAGCGCAACGCAGCCGACCACGGCGCCCCCGGCGGACCCGGCCCACTCGGTCCGGGCGATGCTGGAGGCGCCGCTGTCGCTGCGCGAACGGAAGAAGCTGAGGACCCGCCGGACGATCCGCCGCGAGGCGTACCGGCTGATGGCCGCGCAGGGCTACGAGAACACCACCGTGGAGCAGATCGCGGCGGCGGCCGAGGTCTCGCAGTCCACCTTCTTCCGGTACTTCGCCACCAAGGAGGACCTCGTCCTCACCGACGAGTACGACCCGGCGATCGTCAGCGCGCTGCTCGCCCGCCCCGCTGACGAACCGTTTCTCCGCTCCTGCCGCGAAGCCATCGTCGGCCTGATCCGCGCACTGGTCCAGGACGAACGCGACGAGCTGCTCACCCGCCTGCGGCTGATCCACGACGTCCCCGCGCTGCGCGCCAGGATGCGCGAGAACGCCAACGACCCGCAGCGCCTCTACCTCGCCGTCCTGACCCGGCGCCGGGGCGTCGAGGAGCCGACCTTCGAGATGCGGGTCACCGCGGCCGCCCTGGGCGCGGCGACCGGCGAGACCGTCCTGCGGTGGGCCGAGAGCAACGGCGAGCTGGACATCGCCGACCTGGTCGACCACACCTTCGCCGTGCTGGAGCGCGGCTTCACCGACCTCTAGGGCCGCACCGGCGTAGCCGCGACGGGGCCCGGCCGCCGAGCCGGACCCCGCCGCTCACCCGCTGGAAGCGCTGTCCGACGGACTCGTCATCCGACAAACCCGCTATCCGACGGACCCGCCATCCGGTGGGCCCGCTACCCGATGGACGCGCTAGCCGCGCCGGGCGCCCGCCCGTCGCCGCAGGGCGAGGCCCGCGCCCACCAGCGCCGTGGCGCCCAGGGCCGCCGCCGCCGTGACGGCCGGCAGCGTGCCGCCGTCCGCCGCGGCCGCCCCCTGCCCGGTGGCGTCCGGCTGGTAGCCGCCGCCCTTGCCGGCCCGGTCGTACGCCGAGCCGGGCAGCTTGTCCCCGTACCGCTGGTGGACCAGCCGCTGGTAGGCCGCCAGGCTCACCCCGGACCCGCCCACCGAACGCCGCGCCTCGTCGTCCAGCGGCAGCACCCGGCCGTCCCGCAGCACGTACCAGGCGTTGAGCTGCGGTTCGCGGAACGCCGTCCCGCCACCGCCGGCCGCCGCCCGCGCCGCGTAGTCGGTCTCGTCGCCGCCCGAGGCGATGTTGACCACCCGCCAGCCGTCGCCCTGTTTGACCGTCCAGACCGAGGCCACCTGGCCGTCCGCCGAGACGGCCTTGCTGGCGGTGTACTCGGCCGTCGCGACCGGTGCGCCCGCGGCGCCGGCCACGAAGCCGGCGTCCAGGGTGTAGACCGGCACGGTGTCGCCCGAGAGGCTCGGCGCGGCCGCGCTCGCCGCCCGCGCCTCCTCGGCCGCGCCGATGGTGAGCTGCTGGGTCGGCGGGACGCCCTTGCGGGCGAAGAAGTGGCCCAACCGGTCCAGGACGGCCGGGTCCTGGACCGCGCCCCGGGCCTGCGCGAGGTCGGCGGCGGTGACCGGGGCGGGGGTGCCCGCGGGGCTGTCCGCGGCGGTGTCCGCCTGGGCGGCCGGGGTGACGGCCAGACCGAGGCCGGCGGCGAGCAGGACGGCGACGGCCGCGTTACGGATGCTGGTCATGGCCGCCCTCACGCGCCGATCCGGTACAGGGAGTGGGTCCAGGAGAACGTGCCGTTGGACACGTAGTAGGTGAAGTCCGCCCAGTTGTAGCGGGTGTTGGAGGGCCACGGGTCGCCCCAGTACACCCAGTTGCTGCCGGTGTCGTAGCCGTAGACCACGTGCATGTGGCCACCGCCGGAGCTCCACTGGATCCGGGTCTCGATCGGCCGGTTGGCGTTCACCTCGGTCTGCACCGTGCTGTAGCGCAGGTACCCGGTGACGTACGAGCCGGGGTTGATGCCGACCCGGCTGAGACCGTTCTGCACGTCGCCCAGCGTGGCCTGGCTGTTGGGGCAGCTGGAGTTGGACGAGCGGCCGAACGCGGCGTTGCAGAACTGGTTCTGGCTGTAGTCGTACCCGAACCAGGTGGCGATGGTGTTGCCGCTCGCCGCCCAGCACCAGTTGGTCTGCTGTTGCTGCTGCATGGTGATGTTGAGCTTCTTGAACGTGCCGGCCAGATCGGCCGTACTGCCCGGCGCCGCGGCCGGACGAACCTGGGCGGACGCGCCGGTGGGGGCCGGCACGGCCGAGGCGGGGCTGGTCGCCGCGACGCTGAGCGCCGGGCCGAGCACGCCCAGCGCGAGCGCCGCGACGGCGCGGCGCGGACGTATCCGTGGAACTGGCATGGGGGAGTTTCTCCTTGCACGACAGAGGAGTGGGGGTTCCGTCTGGGTGCGGTCCGGATCGCGCCACCGAGCATCGCCCCGTTGACAGAAGCAGGTCAACGGCCTTCACAGCACGCGGAACGCGGTGTGAACGGCCCGGCCCAGGTGTGAACGCCGCCCCGGAAACGCCCGCGCGGCAGGCCCGGACCGGTGACAAACGGCCTTCCACATGTGAATATTCACGACCAGCCGGTGTCCGCCCTGCCCGCCCACCGAGGAGGCCGCCATGCCGCGGAGCGACCAGGCCGACCTCGCCACCGCGCTGCGCACCGGCCCGTTCCACGTGGCCCTGCGCACCGCCATCGCCGCCCGGGGCCTCGCCCTGCACCGGATCCGCCGGCACCTCGCCCTGCGCGGCATCGACATCGGGGTCACCAGCCTCAGCTACTGGCAGCAGGGCCGCCGCCGACCCGACCGGCCCGAATCGCTGCGCGCGGTCCGGGCCCTGGAGGAGGTGCTGGAACTCCCCGAGCACTCCCTCACCCGGCTGCTCGGCCCCCGCCGGGCCACCCCCGCCGAGCAGGCCGGCCCGCCCGTGCGCCCCTACCGGGACCTCATCTCCCCGGCCGCCGCCGTCGACGACCTGCTCGCCGAGCTCTCCGGCCCGCGCGACACCGGGCTGCACACCATCACCCACATCGAGCGGATCCGGATCGGCGCCGACCGCCAACTGCTGCGCCGCGACTCCCAGCACGCGCTGCGCGCCCACCGCGAAGGCATCGACCGCTACCTGGCCATCTACCAGGGGGACCCGGGCTGCGACATCGCCCGGGTCGGCGTGCGCGCCGAGGAGAACTGCCGCCCCGGCCGGATCCGCCGCGACCAGGCCCATCACCTGCTGGTCGCCGAGCTCCTCCTCGACCGCCGCCTCCGGGCCGGCGACACCCACCTGCTGGGCTACGGCTTCGACGCCAGCCCGTCACCCACGCCCGGCTGCGAGTACGTCCGCGGCTTCAACTCCGGCGCCGGCCAGTACGTCCTCCAGGTCACCTTCCACCCCGCCGCCCTGCCCGTCCGCTGCCACCGCTTCGCCCTCCGCTCCCCCGGCGAGAAGCCCTACGAGACGGAGGAGTTGACCCTCGACGGCCACCACTGCGTGCACCTGGTGGCGACGGCCCTCCAGCCCTGCCTGCTCGGCGTCCGGTGGGACTGGGAGTAGCCCGCCCCCGCGCCGTGGACGGGCCGCCCGCCGGTCACGCCCGGACGCCGAGTCGTTCGGCCAGCACCGCCGGGTCGGTGGTCGGGGCGTCGCAGGCGAAGTGCCGGCAGATGTACGCGGCGGGTGCGCCGCCCACCAGCGGCCGGTCCGCCAGCAGCGGCACCTCGTCGGCGTCCGGTGCGCCGACCGCGACCACCGCGCCGGGCGCGGTGCCCAGCAGCGCCGCCCGGTGCAGCGCGGCCGTCGCCGGATCCCCGGCCGAGCCGACCACGGCCACCTCGCGCGGGCCGTCCACCAGCGCCTCGGCCACGGCCAGGCCCCAGCCGATGAACCGGGGCGCCCGGCCGGCCAGTGCCCCGACGATGCCGAGCGCCCGCTCGGCGGCCGTGCGGTGGCGCGCCGACCCGGTGTAGGCGGCGTAGGTCAGCAGCGCGCCGGCCGCGGCCGTCCAGCCGGACGGGGTGGCGTTGTCCGTCGGGTCCTGGGGCCGCCGGATCAGCTCCTCGGCGTCGTCGGCGGTGTCGTACAGCGCGCCGGACGCCTCGTCGGCGAAGTGCTTGAGCACGGTGTCCAGCAGCCCGCCGGCCAGCTCCAGCCACTCGGCTTCACCGGTGACGGCGTACAGCGCGAGGAAGCCCTCGGCGGTGTCCGCGTAGTCCTCCAGGACGCCCGCGTGGGCCCCGGCCCGGCCGTCCCGGGAGGTGCGCAGCAGCCGGCCGTCCGGCGTGAGGTGGACCGCCAGCAGCAGGTCGGCGGCGCGTTCGGCGGCCTCGACCAGGTCGGGCCGCTCCAGCAGCGCGCCGGTCTCGGCGAGCGCGGCGACGGCCAGCCCGTTCCAGGCGGCGACCACCTTGTCGTCCCGGGCGGGCGCCGGCCGCTCGGCCCGCGCCGCGAAGAGCCTCGCCCGGATCCGCTCGGCCGCCTCGGCGTCCGGCGGGTCGGCCGGCAGCTGCAGCACCGAGGAGCCGTGCTCGAACGTCCCCGTCGCGGTCACCTCGTAGAGCTCCGCCGCGAGGGCCGCGTCCGCCTCCCCCAGCACCTCGGCGAGCTGCCCCGGCGTCCAGGCGTAGTACGCGCCCTCGACCGAGGCGCCGCTCCCGTCCAGGCTGTCGGCGTCCAGCGCCGAGGCGAACGCCCCTTCGGGGGTGCGCAGTTCACGCAGCAGGAAGTCGGCCGTGGAGAGCGCGACCCGGCGGGCGAGCGGGGAGCCGGTGGCCCGCCACAGGTGCAGGTACGCGCGGAGCAGCAGCGCGTTGTCGTACAGCATCTTCTCGAAGTGCGGGACGACCCAGTCGGCGTCCACCGCGTACCGGGCGAAGCCGCCGCCGAGCTGGTCGTGGATGCCGCCGCGGGCCATCGCCGCGGCGGTCCGGACGGCCATCTCCAGCGCGGCCGCCGAGCCGGTCCGGGCGTGGTGGCGCAGCAGGAACTCGATCACCATGGCCGGCGGGAACTTGGGCGCCCCGCCGAAGCCGCCGCGCCGGGCGTCGAAGTCCCGGCCGAGCGCGACCAGCGCCTCGTGCAGCTCGGCCTCCCCCGGCGGCCGGTGGACCCCGCTGCCGACCCCGTACACCGAGGCCCGCTCGGCCAGGTCGGCCCGGATCCGGGCGGCGACCTCGCCGACCTCCTCGCGCCGGTCCCGCCAGGCTGCGTCGACGCCCTCCAGGACCTGCCGGAAGGACGGCATCCCGTGCCGGGGCTCCGGCGGGAAGTACGTCCCGAAGTAGAACGGGTCCTTGTCGGGCGTGAGGAAGACCGTCATCGGCCAGCCGCCCTGCCCGGTGGCCGCCTGCACCGCCTCCATGTAGACCGCGTCGACGTCCGGCCGCTCCTCGCGGTCGACCTTCACCGCGACGAACCGCTCGTTGGCGTACGCGGCCAGCGCCTCGTCCTCGAAGGATTCGTGGGCCATCACGTGGCACCAGTGGCACGCTGCGTAGCCAACCGATAGCAGGACAGGTACATTTCGCCGTCGCGCTTCCTCGAAAGCCTCCGGCCCCCAGGGCCACCAGTCGACCGGATTGTCGGCGTGCTGAAGCAGATAAGGCGAGGTCACACCAGCCAACCGGTTCATACGAGCCAGCCTCTCACACCCCCGCAGCGCTGACCGCGAACTCCACGGAGCTCGTCTCGCTCTGCCCGATTTGTACTCATGCGCCATCACGTGGTGGCCGAGATTTGTCCCGGTTACGCCTAGATCGCCAAGGCAAGCAGCATCTTCGCCGTTGAGTGATCGAATCTCGGTTGCTCACTCTCCGCATTCACTGCCCAATTCGCAAGGGGCTGACCAGCCGCGGGAAGCGCCCCCAGGCATGCACGTGACCGCTATCTGCCTGCGACGTTCACATCGGACCGGCTACCCTACGTGTCATGGGTGGGACTGGGGGCAACAAGGGCAGCCTGGAGTGTCAGCTCATCCTGTACGAGTAGCTCACCGTCGAATACGCAACAGGGTCTACCTCGCCCCAGTCGCAACCGCAGCCAGGAACGGTTCAGTGGTGGATGAGCAGTATGGGTTGGACATGGTGGCGGCCGAGCAGGCCGTCGCTTCTGTGTTCGAGCAGATTGTCGCCGTCCTTGCACGCCGGGCTGATGCGGCGATCGATGACGCGGCCTTATTCCGGCTGGCGGATACGTTGTTTGCTGCTTTTGCCCGCGCGGGTGAAGACGGGCTGACAACTGAGCAGATCAAGGCGGCATGCGCGGCCTTCCCTGACGAGGTGGTCGACAACCGCCTGAGCGTCCTGCAGAAGCTCGGCGCGATCCAGCCCGCATTTGATAAGCCCTACCAGCGCGAGTATCGGGCATCGTTCACCAGCTACGTGTCAATGCTGTTCGTCCAACGGATGTTGGCGCGCGGAGGTCAGTCTGAACTGCACCAGCTTCTGACGATGGAGAAGATCAGACTGGAGGGTGGGCAGAGTACAGCCGAGGAGGCCCTCGACGTTGTTGTCGGAATCACCACGGCGCTTCGGCTCCTCGTCGCCGAGCTCGTGGCGCTGACCGTTGGAGGCACCGTGGAGGCGCTGCGGGAGCGCGCGCCCCTCCTGTGGAATGCGAAGTCCCTGATCGACCAGGCGTCAGCGGTGCATGAGATCCTGCTGGAGTTCTGGCCGGAACTCAGCCGCTGGTGTGGGGAGTTGCGATCGGCGATCGCCGCTTACGAAGATGCCTCGACTAACGCATCGGCACGGCTGATGGCCGCAGCAGGTACCTCGCGGGCGCTGAACCTGTTGCCGCCCGAGATGTGGAGGCGCTTCGCGCGGACGGCAACAGTGGATGAGCTCGCAGCGGTTCTAGCTGATCAAATCTTCGATGCGCCTTCCCCGTGGCACGATGTCGCCGACCTAGCAGAGGCTGTTGCCAGCGGTCCACAGCCGACCAGCAGCCGCGCGACGCCGCCGCGTTCCCGGGTTCCTGATAGGGATGAGCAGCCCTCACAGGAATGGTCCGACGTGGAGGCCGAGCGACTGGCAGGAGTCGCCGAAGAGGTGCTCAATGACCGCGCCTCTGTCGCGGTCGAGCAACTCCTTTCGGGGATGGACTGGGTGATGGCGCGCCGAGTGCTGGCCGACCTGGTTGCCGCGAGTAACAACGATCGGCTCGGGTACCGATTGGTGTGGTCGGGCCCGGTCCAGGTACGGGCGGGCAGCGTACCGTCCTGGCTTACCCCTGGCGTATTTGAGCGAGTGCGGAGGCCCGCGTGAGTGGTACAGACACGGCGCTGTGGTGGGCGAGGGTGCGAGCCGAAGGGCCACTGCGCATGCCGTCAGCGACCCGAACCCCAGCGGGCATGCTGCGAATAGGGGAACGGGATGGTGAGCACATCTGGCTCCTGGCCCGCCCACCCGATGACGTGACGCCGACCGTGCTGCGCGAGCTGCGGATGCAGATGCTCCCAGGAGAGTTTCCGAACGAGACCAGCCGAGTCCTGGCTGCAGCACTGCGCTGCTGCTGGGCCGACGGCCAAGGAAGTCCGTGGCCCGGCCAGCCAGCGACGATCCGCGAAGTGCTGGATGTGGTAGATCAGTTGATTCCCGGACGCGGGGAAGAGGTACTGGTCCGCCACGGAACGGGGGCGCTCCGCCGGCTGCACGCCAGCCGGTGGCTGGCCGTCGACGACGAGGCTCAGAGAGTCTGTCTCGGTCCCCGAGTGGCTACCTGGTCGGAACAGGACCTTCCGGCACTACGCGAGCTGCACCGGGAGTTGCCACCTCCGCGGTCTGACCGGGAGCCGCACCGATGAGCGGCCTATTCGATGACCTGCTTCAGCCCCTCGGCGACAAGCAGCGCGACGCGCTGGTCTCGGCCTGGGCCGCGCTTGAGTACGGCAGCGAGCTAGCCAGCGAGGCCGCGCTGCCCGCGCTTCGGGACGCAGCGCTGCGCCACCTGCTTGAGCGGATGTTGCAAAGGACCGGTCGCACGCTCGTCCGTACGGGCACCTACCTGTGGACATCGGGGTACCGTGACGACATCTCCGCGGAACTCGCAGCGAACGGCTGGGGGATACTGCCGCCCCTGGAGCGGGCCGCGCTGATATTGGTGTTGATTCACTCGGTCGCGATCCCGCGGGCAGAGGGGCGCTTGGTTGGGGACGACTGGCAGTCGCCCCATCCGACCACACCGACCTGTCTGCGGAAGCTGTCGCAGGTTCACGGGCAGCGACGCTTGTCCGATGCCCTGCGGTGGCTGCGCACGGCCGGGCTGGTCCGCGTGGCACGCGGGGCGGACCCCGGGACGACCGGCGCCTCCTACGTCCCAGGGCCTGCGCTACACCGGCTCACTCCGGCCGCGCGCCAGCGCCTGCAGGAGAACCTGATCCTGGCCGTGGGCCCGGATACCGCGCTTGCTACGGCGATCATGGTCCGCCGCAACCCAGGCCGTCCACAACCGTGACGATTCTCCCCGAGGAGCGGTTCATGAGCGGCAGCACGCCGCAAGAAGAGGACATCGTCGGTGACCGTGTCCTGGTAGGCCTGCAGAGCGTACGAGTCTCCCGTCTTTCAACGCATCCCGTCCCGGTGGCCGCTGGCACTCTCATTGCCGTGGCCGGCCAGGGGCCGAAGGACTCCAATGGAGCGGGAAAGTCGTCGCTGCTGGCCCAGATCAGCTTGCTGCATGCCGATGAGCAATGGAGATTCGGCTCCGGTGCGCCCGCCGCGGTCGACCTGCTGTTCAATTCCGAGGACGCCGGTGGTGAAGACCGTTGGGGTAATGCCGACCACGGGTACGTCGTCGGCGTGTTCGCTCCCGCGACCGGGACCCTCGATCAGCTTGAGGCCGGCGCCCTGACCGTGTGGATCCGGATCGACCGCAGTAGCCAAAAAGGCCCACGCCTGAAGCTGCGCTGGAAGGAAGGTCTGCAGCTACCCGCTGGAGACAGTGAGGCCGAACGCGAGCAGGCCGCCGACTCCGTTTGGCAGGCCCTACCCCCGCGGGCCGGGCGCCAGGACGTGGCAGCCCGTGATCTTCCGCGCACCCTCTACGGTGAGCACGTGCGGTGCGTGTCGTTTCTGTCGACATCGGTGCGGGCCAGCGCCGCTCCGAACCTCCTCGCTCAACCTCTGAACGAAATCTCTGAGCGGCGGATCTTCGAGGCAATCGCTGCGCTCACCGGCATCGACCACGAACTAGAGAAGGAACGCCAGGCACGCCGCCACGAGTACGACCGTCTCCGGGAGGCCAGCGACGCCGTATCCGACCTTGCCTCCTGGGAGGCCAGCGCCCAGATCACTGAGAACGGTATCAACGCTCGGGACCAAGCACGTGGGCACGTTACAGAGGCGGCCGACCGCTGGCGTTCGCGCACGGCACGGATGCTGTGTGATGCCTTCAAGCGCGATGCCGAAATCCAGGTTGAGATCGCCGGGATCGACACAGAGATTGAGCAAGACAGCCGGGCGGCACGAGAGCTGGCCAGACAAGCGGAAGAGCTGGAGGATGAAAAGGCATTCAAACGACGGCAGCAGGCCGCGATCAGCACGTTCAGCAGGCTCGACGGCGAGGACCGCGAACTGGGCAACCAGATAGCAGCGCTGGAACAAAAGATCGAGGATGCTGACCACCGGCTGCGGGTAGCCAATGAAGCGGCCCGTGACGCTGACGGCCGTGACGAGGAAACCGCCAACCAGGAACGCGCCGGAGCGGACATTGACCTGGAAGAAGCAGTCAAGGCAGTCGGCGTGGCGGAGAGGGCGCACTCCGACGCCGAAGCAAGCCTGCGGGATGTGAAAACTGGTAGGGACCTGGCACGGCAGCAGATTAACCTCCTCGCGACTGAGGGAATCAGCGGGATCTCTCTGTTCGACGCCGTTGTCCTCACCAGCCAACAAAGGTTGAAGTGGGAGCCGCTTCTCTGGCCTTACCGTGAGGCGACCGTCGTGGACGCTGAAGATCTGGACAGGGCCAGTCTGCTCCTGTCGGGCTTACCCGGCTCGACCCTGATTGCTGCCAATCTCGCCACGAGCGCGAGGCGCGCCAACCTCCCGGGCAATGCCAACCCGCAATACGAACTGGGCAGCTTCCTCGCGGTCCTTGACGCGCGAGCCACTTCCCACGTCAATCCTGACCGGGTCCACGACGCCGCCGGCATCGTGATCATCGGCGGGTTTCCCAGCCCTGTTACTGACCGTGCTACCCGCATAGCCGCTGCGCGGGAGCGCGTTCGCCAGGAATTCGACAACCATCAGCAGGCCAAGGAGAATCGGAAGGCTGCCCTGCAACAGGTCGGCGCCGCTGAGCGCCGACAAAAGGGCGCAAGAGCTGCAGCCGAGGCCAAAAAACTAGCGGGCCAGATCGACAACCTGAGGAAGCAGGGTCAGGTCACCCGGGACGAGCGCGCGAAAATCAACCCGGTGCTAGGTGCTGCATCCGCGGAGCGGGATGAGGTACTCCGCTTGGTGGGCATCCGCCAACAGCAGATTGAGGCTCTGCAGCGCCAGAAGACCGCCCTCGAAAAGACAAACAAGGCCCGACGGGACAAGCGTGAGAACCTCGAGAAGGAAAAATCGAAGCTCGACCTTCCTGAACTGATCGCCCGCTGGGAGGGCACCCCTGCCTCTGCTATGGACCACCTACTCGCCCTGCCGGATGACCAGCAAACCTGGACGGCAGACAACTGGTGGGAGGAATCCAGGCACCTGATCCGTACCGCGATATCCGAGTGCTTCCCGCCTACCGCTTCTGACAGCATGCCGACCGAGGTCTCTGACCTGCTAAGAGAGTCCAGCCAGCGCGGGCCTGACAGCAGCCGACGAGCGCAGGCCGCATTCGCCCCGCTGCGCCACGCACTCCATGTCTACCTGCGTCACCATGAAGGCACGGACCAGTACGAGCGACAGCAGATCGCCATCCAGCGCAAGGACCGCACCGAGAACCTTGGTGCCGCGCAGATCGGCCATGAGGAGGCGGTCCAGGCGAGTCGGGCCTACCGAGGGGCACTGACCTCCGCCATCAAGAGGAAGCTGGCCGACGTCGCAGCCGAGTTCGACCGGCTCGACAGAGCCTACGGCGGGTACGGGGCTGCGCTTCAGTACGACGAACCTTCGCCGCCGGCCGACCCCACAGAGGATTGGGGTTGGAAGGTCACTCCGATGTGGCGGCGCGCTGAGGGACGGCGGCAGATCCCATACAACCGGCGGGCCAATACTGCGCAGATCGATGACCGGGCGATCAAGCTCGTATGCGCCGCCGCAGCCGCGAGCGGCACGGGTCGCCCCCTCGTCCTCGTTCTGGATGAGCTCGGACGCAACCTCGGCAAGCAGCATCGTCGTGAGGCGGTCGCCTTGCTTGGGCAGATCGGTGGGGAGAGCGGCATCACTGTTATCGGAGCACTGCAAGACGACATGGAGTCCTACGCCATCGACGCCTGTGGCGAGTACATCAAGCTGCGCCGCAGCTCAGACTCCAGCCCATACAACGAGCAGCCAGTCGTCGTTGGCTATGACGAGCAGGCCCCACGTGTCGAACTGCTCCGTGCCTGGCTGACCGGCAACGAGTACCGGGAGCCGGCATGACTTCCCGCTCTCGTCCGCGCGGCTTCGCGATGCGCCACCTGGGCGTCTACCCCGGCCTCACCACCTATGCCGTGCCCCTGCCTGACGGTAACTACAGCACCGACCGAAACGGCAATCCGAAGATCACGCGCGTCACTCTGGAGCCGGAAGGGTACCCGGTACCTCACCGCCCGGACGACCTGACCAATGGTCAGTGGGCCTTCGCTACTAACGGGCCTCGCCGATGGCAATCCGCCGTGACCATGTTTGGCGACCGAGCCGAGGCCATAGCCGCAGAGCTAGCACGCAACGGATGCATCATCCTTGAATGCGACTTCCGCGACGCCCGCGTGATCCTGCCGCCCCGCGGCTGGGCTCCTCACCCTGACCTGCATGCGGCTCGGCAGGAGCACACAAATCAGCGCGCCGCCCGAAGGGCCGCTCAGGACGACGAGGCGCACCGCCTTTCTGTCGAGCTGGCTCTCTATCCAGCTGCAGAGCCACTGGCGGCCCTCCTTAGAGCGCTACGAGATGGGGCCTACCGTGACCACGTCATCGAGGCTGCCCGCGTCTTGCTCACTGACAAGACCATGCCCGGTACTGGCGAGGTCGAGCCGTGGGCCGCTGTGCGATGGCTCAAGCGCGGAGCGCAGGCAGACTACGAACTGGACGATGAGTCACTTGCTGAGGGCGGGCAAGGAGCGGTCTACGGTGGTACGCACAGGCACTCCCACGTCCGCGTCGCTCTGAAGCAACTCCGCTACGGCGATGAGGACTCCAGACATCGCATGAAGCGCGAGATCTCCATCGGGCATCTTTACGGAGAGCACCCGAACGTCATGCCTCTGCTTGACTCTGACCCAGACGGGCGGTGGTTCGTCATGCCGCTCGCAAGCGGTAGCGCCGCCAACCACGCAGAACGTCTGCAACGGCAGACCGAAGCCCTCCAGGACCTAGTCACGGCAGTCTGCGAAGGACTACGCCGGCCACACACCGACGGCCGTATCCATCGCGACATCAAGCCGGCAAACGTCCTACTCCTCAACGGCAAGTGGGTTGTGGCCGACTGGGGGCTGGGCCGCCAGCCCCGAGGGGAAACCAGCGTTCCGCATCGAACTCGGACCGGCACCGGCTTCGGGTCCGAGGGATTCGCTGCGCCAGAGCTGTCATCAGGAAACCCCCACAACGCGACTGCCGCTGCTGACATCTACAGCATCGGGCGGCTCATCGCAGCCATCTTGACCGGGGAGCGCCCGGAGCAGAATCTGCCGCTGCTGCCCGCGCCCGGACCATGGCGACTTGTAGTAACAGAGGCAACCCGCCACAAGGCAACCGATCGACCGCAGAACGTCGACGATCTCCTCGGTCTACTCAATGACACCCAGTGACCGTTCTGACGCCAGTCTCAGTATTGCCAGGCACAAAGCCTACTTGCCCAGCAAAAGGATCATGAGGTCGATGACGCGCGTCGCACTAGAACCCTACTTCCTGCACCAGGACCAGGTGCAGTCCCTCCTCGGCGAGCGACGGACGGAATCTGCACGGGCGCGGGCTGCTCGCAGGAACGATCCCGAGGCAGCGTTGCCCTACGTGCTCGCCACAGAACTAGCCGAGGCACTCTCCTCGCTAGGAGTAACCGAGCTAGCAGGGTCTGCCCCAGGGCAGGATCTGCGCACGGGGCAGGTCATTGGCACAGAGCTGGAATTTGCGTTCCAGCGGGACCGGGATCGCGACTCCCCAGGCTTCAAGCCTGTCAGCTTCACGGCGGTGCTCGACGTGGGCGAGCCCATGCGCGTCACCGGCACATTCAACTCGGCAAGAACTGCCAGCTCGTCCGCAACCGGAAGCCTCGCCGGGCGCAGGCGGGCCTACCTAATCGGGACGATCATCAATCTCAGCGCAGCACAAATTGAGCTCAGGCCAGTCTTCATCGGAGTCAGGTCGTTCATCGATGAGCACCCTGCCGCCAGGAGCGCGGCGTCAGCTGCGCGGGTGTACCCCGGCGATATCGGCCAATTCAGCGGGATCGACTTCACATCTCCCCTCACCGCGGCCGAAGGTGAAGCGGTCCTGCATGTACCGGAGGACGTGGTGAAACACGCCTTCGCCAACCTGATCGGCGAGTCGTACGTTCCGAAGGACTGGGGCGGCGAGCGCTCCGATCTCTACACTTCACGAGTGTTCGCCCGCGGGCGCCAGGTTTCGGCGGCCTGGCTGTTCAAAGGCCCCGGCTACCCTCGCCCCATGGACGTCAAGGCTCTGGGCAAGAACGGCGACCAGATCGACCGACTATTCACAGAGCCTGCGGAGCTACTCGTCCTGCAGCACTGTCATCAGATCAAGCCAAGCGTGGTTGGCATGATGGACGCCTACGCCCATGACGCCCGGCGCCCCCGCCTGTACATGATCATCGACGGGGCTGACACCGGACGCGTGCTGAGGTCACTGGGCCTCCTCCCGGCCAGACCAGCAAACCTGTCTCTGCACAACCAAGGACCCGGAGCCCCAACGACCAATGATCGGGAGCCCGAAGTCACTGAACTATTTCAATGGCCATTGATCGAGTGACAGGGCTTCCCCGTCGAACTCGTAACACGATCTTGTGAATCGGCGCCGGTGAGCGTCACCGATGTGACGATTCGTCTGTTCGTGATGGCGAGAGCAACAAGCCGTGGGTTGGGACGACGAGTTGTGGACCCGGATCGAGCCGTTGCTGCTGGCCTGGCCGGAGCGGTCTCCGGGCCCCAGTCGATGGCCGACGCCGTCTGCAGGGCATCCTGTTCGTGCTGTACACCAGCATTACCTGGCGCGGCAGCTGCCGATGGAGCTGGGCTTTCGTTCCGGGCAGACCCTGCTGGCGCCACCTGGGCAGGTGGCAGGTGGCTGGCATGTTCGAGGCCCTGCATTGGATACTCCTGGCCGAGCTGAACTCAACCGGGCAGATCGACTGGACGCGCGCTAGCGTGGACGCTTCCCACATGCGCGCGAAGAAGGGGCGAGACGACCGGCCCCTCGTCGGTCGACCGCCGAAGACCGGCAGCAATCACCAGCTGATCAGCGACGGCTCCACGTGATCACCACGGCCACCAACGTCAACGACGACACCCAGTCCCTCACCCTGGTCGACGACATCCCGCCTGTGGCCGGCCGTGTCGGCTGGGAACGACACCTCGACCTCCGAGTTGAGAGGCGGGCCGCTTAACCGGACGCATCTCAGCGCCGACTGCCTACTGGCTTTACCGGGCTCTCCGCGCCTCGCATACGGGAATCCGTGCGACTAACGTGAGGTTACGACTACAGTGTGGCAATCGTGGCCGGAGAGGACTCCAGCCCATGGGGTCATGGGGGCATCATGCAGTTCGTCGTGGTGAATGGGCTGCAGGATCTGCCTGCAGATTACACCGGGGCATACCTGACCCCGGACAACTGGAACGACTATGGCTTCGTGACGCTCTACAACCTGGGCATCAAGCGCCACGGGAGAGACCCAAAGTCCGTCGGCGGTGTCCGAATCGGGCATCTTGAGATGGGATCAGGCCGAAATGGTGAATTTCGTCGAACCGAGGACCGCCTGCCGCGCCAGTTCGAGGTACTCGACGAGGATTACTTCAGCCTGGGCGTCGATGACACGTACTACGATTCGCTGAGCAGACTGGATGATCACGACAGGATCGCCATTCTCAGATCGCTGCGGGACGTAGCTTACGACTACAGTCCGAATTTCGTGGAACGCGTATGGGACTTGAAAGTCTTCAAGGAATCTCTTATGCGCGACGTACGCCATCCGCGCGCGGAGCTGGAGCGCCTTTACCTCATTGCCCGCGGCCGCGATCGAGTCGTTGACTTCCATTGGTACTACACGCCTCCCATTCCCGAGGGTTCAAAGTATGAACCACCCGCCCTGAGCTTCCGGGCCAGTCCCGCCTCGCTGCCGCCAAGCAACGTGCATGCTCTGATCGGCCGCAATGGAGTGGGCAAGACCAGCATGATGCGAGCGATGGCTGATGGAGTGGCGTCGGGGACAATTGAGGTCACTCAGTCCGCCGCTCGCACAGCCCAGGTCACACCGAACGTGGTACTGGTCTCCTTTAGCGCCTTCGATGAGCTACTTCATCACCCGGACGCCCCTGCGGGGCTTGCTTACATCGGACTGCGGGACGATGAGGATCCGCAGCGCCTGAAGACTAGCGAAGACCTGTCCATGGAATTCGCCAAGAGTCTCACCACGGCTCGCATCGGTGTCCGCCGCAGCCGCTGGGAGCAGATTCTGGCCACGCTCAGTTATCAGGAGTCCGGATTCCTGGAAGACTACGAAGGCGATATTGAAGATCTTTTGTCCGAGGGCTCCGACCGCCGATTCGAGGCCAATGCGGTACGGCTCTTCGCACCACTGAGCTCGGGCCACAAGATCGCTTTGCTGACCTTGACGCGGCTGGTCCAAGAGGTGACCGAGCGTACGGTCGTCTTCATAGACGAACCCGAAGCACACCTACAGCCCCCCTTGTTGTCAGCGTTCATCCGTGCACTATCCGATTTCCTGTCCGACGTCAATGGGATGGCGGTCGTAGCCACGCACTCACCGGTTGTCCTTCAGGAGGTGCCGAAGTCGTGCGTCTACAAGCTGCGTCGATACGGCAATGTCTTGACAGCCGAACGGCCACTAATGGAAACCTATGGTGAGAACGTTAGCGCTCTCACTCACGAGGCCTTCGGCCTGGAGTCCACCGCCACTGGTTTTTACGCCGCCTTGGCCAAAGAGGTCGACGAGGGACGCAGCTATCAAGAGATCCTGGACGACTTCGAATCCCTCGGGAGCGAAGCCCGCGGCCTGCTGCGCATCCTCACCTCCCGTCGAGACCGGAGAATCTCATGATTCCGCTCGATCCCCCCGAGATGACGGTCAAAGAAACACTGGCTGCCGCCTGCGAGGGGCTGCAAAACAACGTCCTAAAGATAAGGCTCATGGGTCGCGAAATGGACCTTTCCGCAGCCGAGAAGATCTATATCGAAGCGGCCGAGCACAACGGCCTCTATTCGCTCGCCACCACCGCGCGGCAAGATGAGCTTCTGCTGCCCGACCGCGACGGGGAGCACCTGAGAACTCTCTACAGCGCAGGGTTGGTCGGGCGCAAGGACGGCAGGCTGAAATATGACGAGCTCAAGGCCCGTGCGCTGTTCGGACGTTGCCTGCTTTGCGGCAACAGTGAAATCGGCTCGCTGGACCATCACCTGCCCAAGGAGATGCTCCCCCTCTACACGATCTGTCCTGTCAACCTGGTGCCGGCGTGCGGCAAGTGCAACCAGATGAAGGGCGACCGGATCGGGGCCACCGGCGGTCAGCGCACTCTCCATCCCTACTATGACCGGCCCGGCAGGACCGGACGCTATCTTTTCGCCGACGTCACTAGTTGGCCCGTGCAGTTCCGCATCCAGGCTCTGCCCGATTGGGACGCTGAACTGCGCACCCGCGTCGAGTACCACTTCCGGACGTTCAAACTGGCACAACGCTATGCTGAGTTCTGTATATCTGAGGTAACCGCCAGCCAGTGGCTACACCGGAAGATACGCCGCGAGAGCGGCGTATCTTCCCTAACTGCGCACCTGCAGGAGGACGCCCAACAGCACGCCACAACCCACGGCCTCAATACGTGGGACACAGCCCTGCGCTACGGGCTGGCCGACAGCACCTGGTACCTCCACCAGGGAGTCCTCGAAAGCCCCTAAGAAGACATCTCATTTGGATAGTCGTCGGGTGCAAATGAGGGCTGCGGCGATGCTGGCGAAGGCTGCGAAGTGGTCGGTCTTGCGTTCGTAGCGGCGGTGAAGCCGACGGAAGCCGCTGAGCCAGGCGACGGTGTGCTCGATCACCCAACGGTGGCGGCCGAGGCGCTGGGAGGACTCGACGCCTCGGCGGGCAGTGCGGGCCGGGATCTGCCGTCCACCGGTGGCAACGTCCCCGACATCACCCAGGCCCTCGCCCTGGTCGACGGTGTCCCGCCCGTCGCGGGTCGGCCGGGCGAGCCCTGCAGACGGCCCAAGTCCGTTCCCGAGGACAAGGGTTACAACAGCCGACACGTCCATCGGGAGCTGACCAGGCGTCTGGTCCTGCCCGTCATCTCCCGCCGCGGCGAGCCCGACATCCGGGGCCTGGGCAAGGTCCGCTACATGGTGGAGCAGGCCTTCGCCCCGCTCCACCGGTTCAAGCGCCTCGCCACCCGCCGGGAACGACGCCTCGACCTCCACGAGCCACCCGTCTCACTCGTGTGCGCGCTCATCTGCTGGCGGAGGCTCAACAGGCCGACCGCGTGATCGTGTTACGAACTCTCAGGACCGTTTGGCTCCAAGATCGCCACGATGGTGTCCCACTTCTCCTTGGACCAGGCGGGCGAGGCAGCGAGCTGCTCCTGCACCCAGGCATCAATCTTCGCCTCACCATCATCACCATCGGTGCTCATAGCGGTACCCTACGGCGTCTCACCTGGTCGGAGCTTATGGATCGAAGAGGCTCTCTGGCGACAGTTGACGTGTCGTCAGGTACTGACCAATTGCAGTATGCACAAGATGCCCAGTCGCCAGTTCGAGGGCGGTGCAGCAGGCAAGCATCTGTTAGAGGCTGGCCACCGGGTAACCGGACGGCTCCTCGCGCTGTACTTCGCATCAGCGACCGCGCGTGGGCGACCGTCCTCGCCACACCCGATCAGGTCGGATTTCATCAGTACCGCCTAGTCCTGGTCGAGGTAGTGGCGGGCATGGGGCCCCACACTGACCGCCGTACGGGCACAAGGCATGGGCGAGCGCGGTGGCCACAAAGTCCTCGAACGCCTGAACCATGTTGACCAGGAAGCCGTCCACCAGCCCCGATCCGTCACGCTGCTCCACCGACTCGCCGCGCACGATGACCTCGGCAAGCCGGAAGGCGGGCTGGTACCGCGCGTTCAGGCGGACGGTCGCCAGACTTGCAGCAGCGCCAGGCGACCGGAAGGCGGCAAGCAAACCCGGCCGCCAGTCCGCAGCGCCAAGCAGGAGGGCTCAGCGGATGTTTGCCTCAGGCCTGGGCAACTCGTCCAGGTCGAAGGTGAAGGTCCGCCCGTCGGCCAGCTCGATGGGAAGCTTGCCCGAACCGTACTTGTGCGTGTGCGCCGCGACGTAGCCGGAGCCGGTGGGCTGGGTGTGGACGACGACCTCTGCGGCGTACGGGTCCACCACCACGTAGACCGGGATGCCGTAGCGACCGTACTTCGCGGTGCAGTCGTCGTAGTCCTTGCGCGCGGAGGAGACCGACACCACCTCGGCGATCAGCAGTACGTCCTCGAAGCCGTAGCGCTTGCCCTGCCGCTGCGCGTCCTCCCGCATGATCGCGAAGTCGGGGGCGGAGTTCTCGTCGGCCGGAAAGTCGATGTACACGTCGGAGATGACCTTCGCGTGCCGGCCGAGGGCGAGGGAGTCGATCTGCATCGACCTGATGGTGCTGGAGTGCTCCTCGCTCTGCGGGGTCATGACCACCTTCCCATCGGTGCCGAAGAAGACCACGTACCCCGCAGGGAACTCGGTGTGCATGACCGCGTCGACGCTCATCAACAGCTCCTTCCCGTCGCCCCTCAGCATATGGCGCCCCGGATTCGCACGGGGGCGACCACAAAAGTGTCAGGGGGAAGGTGCCGTGTGGATGGACCGGTCGATCCGCCGCGCACGGCACTGTCGCGTGGGCCGCAGTCTGCGGCTCCGCGCCCCCTACTCCTCAGCGGCGACAGCGGGCGCGCTGTCCTCCAAGCGCTGGCGGATGATGTCGTACTTCCCGGGCCCCCACTCGGGTGAGGCGGCCAGTTCGGCCTCCACCCAAGCGTCTATGCTCTTGCCCAGTTCCTCATCGTACGTGTCCACGCAACTACCCTCTGACAACACCCCAGGTCAGGACTACCTGGTTGTGTTAAGTCATTGGCACCAGTGGCAGGCCGCGTACCCGACCGACAGCAGCACCGGCACGCCGCGCCGCTCCGCCTCCGCGAACGCCTCGGGGCCCCAGGGCCACCAGTCGACCGGGTTGTCAGCGTGCTGCAGCAGATAGGGCGAGGTCGCGCCGGCGAGACGATTCACGCCGCCACCCTACTCATGGCAGGCAACGGGACAGCTGTCGAAACGGCGGCCCGGTGCGCCCGAGTGCGGGCGGTGCGGTCCGGCGGTGGTCGCCGTCCTGGTCGCGAGGGCCCGGGAAACGGGGGCAGCCCGGGGACGGCTGCTCGACGTCCGGTTCGCTGCCGCAGCTGATCCGGCGTGGAACCGTCGGGGGTCGCCCCGTCGATCCGGGGCGGGAGGCGGCGCTGAACCGGCTCGCCGCCCCGGGCCGTTGAGTCGAGGCGGACGGCGGGGGCGACGCGGGTGACAGGAGGCAATGGCGTGACGGGCGACCACACGGTCATCGAGCGGGTGCGGCGGCTGGAACGGGAGGCGGACTGGGACCTCGCCCCGGTGTACGGGCCCGTCTCGCCGCCACAGGAGCCCGAGCGGCCCTGGCACCGGCCGCTGGACACCACCGGCACGGCGGCTGTGCTCCCGCAGGGCGCTCCCCCGGCCGCCCCGCCCGGGCCGGCGGCACAGCTCCCAGAAGCCGTGCCGGCGGTCGCCGCGCCCGTCGCCCGGCGGGGCCTGCGCGGGATCGGCCTCGGTACCGGACTCGGCCTGGGCCGGGTCGATCGGGAACGGCTGGAGGCCGTCGTCCGCACCCCGCTGCACCGCTCCTACCGGATCGCGGTCGTCGGCCTCAAGGGCGGTGTGGGCAAGACCTCCGTGACGCTGGCGCTCGGCTCCGTGCTCGCCGAGACGCGGTCCGACAAGGTGATCGCCGTCGACGCCAATCCGGATACCGGCACCCTGAGCGGGCGGGTCCACCGGGAGACCACGGCCACCGTCCAGGACCTGCTGGTCGCCGCTCCCTCGATCACCGGCTACATGGACATCCGCCGCTTCACCTCGCTGACCCCCAGCGGTCTGGAGGTGCTGGGCAACGACCCGGACCCGGCGGTCGCCACCGCCTTCGGCGGCGAGGACTACCAGCGGCTGGTCGACCTGCTCGCCCGCCAGTACCCGATCGTCCTCAGTGACTGCGGTACCGGCCTGCTGCACGGCGCCACGCGGGCCGTGCTCGACCTCGCCGACCAGTTGGTCATCGCCGCCACCGCCAGCCTCGACGGCGCGAGCGGCGCCGACGCCACCCTGGAGTGGCTGCACGCGAACGGTTACGGGCCGCTGGCGCGGCGCAGCGTGACCGTGGTCTCCGGCGTCCGCGGCACGGGCCGGGTGGTGAAGGCGGAGAACCTGGTGGCGCATTTCGAGAGCCTCTGCCGGGCCGCCGTCGTCCTGCCCTTCGACGAGCACCTGGCCCTCGGCGGGACGTTCGAGCCCGCGAAGCTCCGCCACCGGACCCGCCGCGCCCACCTCGAACTCGCCGCCGCGGTCGCCGAGGGGATGAGCCACCCAGGCGCCGCCGTTCCCGCCGGCTAGGGCCTGGGAGGGCCCGTCAGGTCTGCCAGCCCCCGGGGCGCCAGGCGCGGCGGCGGCCGGCCGCGCAGACCAGTGCGGTGCCGGTGACCAGGGCGACGCCGGCGAGGACGGCACCCGCCGTCACCACCGCCTGGTGCCCGGCGGTGTCCGGCGACGGCGGCCGGAGTGCGGCGACGGTCGGGGCCGGGCGGGGCGACGGCGGGACGGCGGCCGGCGCCGGGGCGCCGACGGCGGCCGCCGGGTCGACCGTGCCGTAGCCCACGCGGGGGTCCGGCAGGGCGGTGCCCGGGTGGTAGGCGGTGGACATCAGACGGTCCTTCAGCCCGGCCGGCCCGAGGTCGGGCCGGTAGCCGAGGACCAGGGCGGCGGTGCCGGCCACCACGGCGGCGGCGAAGCTGGGCCCCGAGCCGGTGAAGTAGCCCTTGCCGCCGGGCCCGACGCTCATCATGGCGTCCCCCGGGGCCACCAGGTCGATCCGCCCGGCCCCGCCGCCCGGGGCACCGGAGCCGCCGGAAGTGCCGGAGGTGCCCGAGCCGACCCCGCCCGACCCGCCGGAGTCCGTACCACCGCCGTTCGGGGCGCCGTTCGGGGCCAGGTCGGACACCGTCAGGACCTCCGCGGGGGCCGGGGCGGACCCGGACCCGGACCCGCTGCCCTGGTCGGGCCCGGCCGGGGCGACCACCAGAGCCCCCTTGCCGCCTGCGTAGCGGACCGCGCCGGCGAGGTCCTCGTCGCCCGCCGCGACGGGCAGGGCCAGCGCGATCACCCGGGCGCCGCCGTCGGCCGCGTCGCGGATCCCCTTGGCCAGCAGGGCGGCGGTGGTGTTCCCGGCGTCATCGGTCACGGCCACGGCCAGGACGCGCGCCTCGGGGGCGATGCCCGCGAAGCCGACGCCGTCGCGCCGGCCGGCCGCGATCAGTCCGGCGAGGAACGTGCCGTGGCCGACGCAGTCGCGGGTGGAGGCGCCGTCGCCGTACTCGCGCGGCCCCGGCACCAGGCGCCCGCCCAGGACGCCGGAGGCCGGGTCCACTCCGGAGCCGACGACGGCGACGGTCACCCCGGCGCCGCGGCCGAGCTGCCAGGCGGTCTCGGGACGCAGGAAGGCCTGCGCCCACGGCATCCGGTCGGTGTCCTTGTCGGAGGGCTTCACGCAGCCGTCCGCGCGGCCCGCGCTCCGGCTCTGCCCGATCACGGGCAGCGACCCCGGCTCGGCGCCGCCGGAGGAGGGCTGTCCCGGACGGGCCGTACCCGCCGCGGCGGGCGTCCCGGGGACCGGGGCGCCGGGGAGCGGGGCGCCGGGTGCGGCGCCGGCCGGGCCGGCCTGCGCCAGCAGGATGCCGAGGCACATCACGGCGCACACCGCCGGACCGGCCCCCGTCCGCCGCACCCCCGCAGCCGGTCGGATCCGCGCGGCGCGGCGCGCACGGGAGCGAGCGCCGGTCATACCGCCCTCGCCCGCGCCGGTACGGGGATGTCCTGCGGCAGCAGCAGGCTCAGCTCCGAGACGTCGCCGATGTCGAGCCGGGCCAGGCGCCCGGCCTGCCGGGTCACCATCGCCTCCAGCGTCTGCCGGGCGAAGCGGCCGTTGCCGAAGTTGCGGTCGCGCGGGACGGTCTCGCACAGCTGCGCCAGGGCGGCGAGGGTCTCGGGCGCGCAGACGTAGCCGGCCTGCTCGGCCTGCAGCCGGACGATGGTGACGAGTTCGTCCGCGCTGTAGTGGTCGAAGGCGATCTGCTGGGAGAAGCGGGAGGCCAGGCCGGGGTTGGAGGCGAGGAAGCCCTCCATCTCCTCCTGGTAGCCGGCCACGATCACCACGACCTCGTCGCGGTGGTCCTCCATCAGCTTCATCAGGGTGTCCACCGCCTCCTGGCCGAAGTCCCCGCCGGCCCCGTTGCGGGGCGTCAGGGTGTAGGCCTCGTCGATGAACAGCACGCCGCCGCGCGCGCGTTCGAAGGCGTCGCGGGTGAGCTGGGCGGTGTGGCCGATGTAGCGGCCGACGAGGTCGGCGCGGGCGGTCTCGATCAGCTGACCGCCGGGCAGCACGCCGAGTTCGGCGAGGAGCTCGCCGTACAGGCGGGCGACGGTGGTCTTGCCGGTACCGGGCGGCCCGGCGAAGACCAGGTGGTGGCTGATCTTCGCGGTGGGCAGTCCGGCCTCCTCCCGGCGGCGCACCTGGGTGATGAGGTTGACCAGGTTCTCGACCTGCTCCTTGGCGGCGGCCAGGCCGACCATCGAGCGCAGCTGTTCCAGCAGTTCGGTGCCCTTGCCGCCGTCGGCGCCCGCCGCGCCGGCCTCCGCCCGGGCCGCGGCGGCGGCCTCCGCGCCGAGGTCCTCGGGCAGCAGCAGCGGCAGGTCCGCGTCGGTGACTTCGGCGAGCTCGGCCAGCCGGGACGCCTGGCGGTCCACCATCTCCTCGAACACCTTGCGGGCGGCGCGGCCGTTGCCGAAGTCGGCGCCCTTGGGCATCCGCGTGAAGTGCGTCCCGAGCGCGTCCACGGTGACGGGGTCGAGTTCGTAGCCGTGCGCGGTGGCGGACCGCTCGACGATGGTGACCAGTTCCTCGGGCGAGTAGTTGCGGAAGTCCACGGTGCGGCTGAAACGGGAAGCCAGGCCGGGGTTGGAGGCGAGGAAGTCGCGCATCTCGTCCGAGTACCCGGCGACGATCACCACCACGTCGTCGCGGTGGTCCTCCATCAGCTTGACCAGGGTGTCGATCGCCTCCCGGCCGAAGTCCGGTCCGGTGCCGCCGGAGCCGGCGGACAGCGTGTACGCCTCGTCGACGAACAGCACGCCGCCGAGCGCGGACTGGAAGACCTCGGTGGTCTTGATCGCCGTACCGCCGATGATCGAGGCGACCAGGTCGGCGCGGGCCACCTCGACCAGGTGGCCGCTGGGCAGCACGCCGAGCTCGGCGAGGATGGCGCCGTAGAGACGGGCGACGGTGGTCTTGCCGGTGCCGGGCGGCCCGGCGAAGACCAGGTGGCGGCCCATCGGCAGGGCCGGCATGCCGGCCTGTTCCCGGCGCCGGGCCAGCTTGTTGAGGTTGACCAGGGTGGCCACCTGGTCCTTGACGCCCTCCAGGCCGACCAGCGCCTGCAGCGCGGCCTGCGGTCCCTCCGGCTCGGGCGGCGGCGGGGCGGCGGCCGAGTGCCGCGCCGGGTCGGTGGCGTCGTCGCGGTCCCCGGCGCCGGTGCCGTCCTGCGCGCCGGCCGGCCGGACCGCCGCGGGGCCGTCCTCGGCGCCGGCGCTCGCGCTGCCGTGGCTGTCGGCGCGGCCGTTGTCCCGGCTGGTGAGGTCCTGCACCGCCAGCCGGCTGCCGGCCCTGGTCTGGCGCAGCCCCGAGCCGCGGTTGCCGGCGACGGTGCACCCGGTGACCCGGACCGGTTCCTCGGAGTCCACCCGCAGGCCGTCGCCGGCGTTGTCGGTCAGTTCGCAGCCGTTCAGCGCGGTCCGGCTGCCCGCCGCCATCAGCACGCCGTGGCCGCGGTTGCCGTGCACCCGGGCGCGGACCATGGTGAGTTCGCCGCCGTCCTCGACCAGCACGCCGTCGCCGGTCCATTCGGCGATGTCGCAGTCGCGCAGGGAGGCGACGCCGCCGGGGCCGACCTCGACCCCGGCCACCGCGGCGGCCCTGCCGGGGCCGGCGGCCGGGGCGCCGCCGCGCACCGTGGAGCCGCCGACCTGGGTGTTGCCGCCGTCGGCGACCCGCAGTGCGGACCGCCCGGTGGCGGACAGCACGCACGACTCCAGCCGTCCGCGTCCTTCCCGGAACACCTCGACGCCGTGGCCGCGCACCTCCGCGATGTCCAGGCGGCGCAGCAGCGGGTTGGCGCCGTCGCGGACGCTCACCCCGGCCCCGGCCGCGCCGCGCACCTCCAGCCGGTCGAACTCGGCGGCGCTCTCGCCGGTCAGCTCCACTCCCGCCCCGGCGCTGTCGGCGACCGCGGTGCGGGTCAGCGCGGGGCTGGAGGACTCGTCCACCAGGATCCCGGCCAGCTCCGAGCCGGCCACCTCGCACTCCTCGAAGCGGCCGCGGGAGCGGCCGGTGACGTGGATGCCGTGGCCCTTGGTGCGCACCGTGCGGCAGCGCCGCAGCAGCGGGTCGGTGCCGCCGGCCAGCACCACGCCGTGGCCGCGGGTGGAGCTGACGGTGCAGTCCTCCAGCACCACCTGGGCGGCGGAGCTGACGTAGACGCCGATCGAGGTGTCCAGGACGGTGGTGCGCAGCACCCGGGTGGTGCTGTTCTCCTCCAGGGCTATGCCGGGCTTGTCGGTGGCCGAGATCTCGCAGTCCTCGATCGAGCCGCGGCCCTCGCCGTTGACGCACACGCCGTTGCCGCGGGCGTCGCGCATGACGCAGCCGCGGACGACGGGGTTGGCGCGTTCGCCGATCACCACGGCGGAGCTGCCGAGGTGTTCGATCACGCAGTCCTCGATGACGCTGGTGCCGGTCGAGGTCTCGACGATGCCGGCCCCGGCGGGGTTGACGACGCGGCAGCCGCGCATCGCCAGCGAGCCCTGCTGGCGGGCCAGCACGGCCGTCCAGGAGTTGCCCGCCACCTCGCAGTCCTGGAGGGCGGCCTGGCCGCGCGGGACGTCGACGGTGGGCAGTTCCTCGTCCTGGCCCTGGAGGACCAGGCCGGTGAGCTGGACGGCCTCCGCCACCACCTGCACCACCGCGCCGCGCCGGGGTGAGATGCGCACGCTGCCGCGGGCCTCCTCGGCGGTGATGGTCACCATCTTGGTGATCACCAGGTTCTCCTCGTAACGGCCCGGGCGGACGCTGATGACCGCTCCGCTGCGGGCCGCCTCCAGGGCGGCGCCGATCGTGCGGTAACCGCCGCCGCTCGGCTCCGCGCAGACCGTCAGCACATGGCGGCTCATCGGGCGTTCTCCTCCGTCGTTCGTGGGGCGGTGACGCTGGTCGGGCGGTGGTGCGGGCGGCGGTCGATGGGCCGCCGGTGGTGCGGGCCGCGGGTCAGCCGGTGCAGTTGGCCCGGACGGCGGAGGCGGCGTGGTGGGCGTAGGTCTGGGTGCCGCCCTTCCAGTCGTTGCCGCGGCTGTGCAGCACCACGGCGATCCTTCCGCCGCTGAGCGGGAAGGTGCCCGCGGAGACCCACTGGCCCCGGTGGGCGACCTGGTTCACCTCGAAGGACCTGTCCTGCACGGTGTAGTAGGTCGGGGCGCCGCCGACCGCCTTGATGTCCCCGTCGGGCACGAAGACCGACAGGTTGCAGGTGCCGGTGGTGACCGGGCCGGTGGTGAAGGTCCACACCACCGAGTTGCTCTTGTCGTCGTTCGCGTCGCCGGACATCGGCACCGAGCTGAAGCCACCGCCGCAGCCGTCGCCGGTGTAGCCGCCGGAGTTGCGACGCCAGCCTTCCTGGCCCTTGTCGTACCAGCCGTTCAGCTGCATGGAGGTGGACCCGCCGCAGCCGGGGCCCGCGACGGCGTAGTAGGTCGGCGGTGGGGGCGGGGGCGGCGGGGCCGCCTGCTGGGTGGGCTTGGCCGGGGGCACGGCGGGCTGCTCGGCGGCGGGCGGCTGGGGTTGCGGCGTGCCGGCGACCTGTCCGGTGGTCTGGGCGGTGCTCTGTCCGGCGCCCTGGGCGGGTGCGGGCGCGCTCGCCGCGGTGCCGGTGGCGGGACGACCGGTGGGTCGTGCGCTCGGGCCCGGGTCGGGTGCCTGGACGGCGTCGGGCAGGGCGGCGGCCCCGGCGGCGGCGGGGACCACACCCTCCCCGGGTGCCGGGCCGTCGGCCGGCGGGCCGGGCTGCGGGGGCTGGTCGCCGGGCGGGTTGCCGGGCGGGTTTCCGGGCGCGTCGGGGCCCGGCACGTAGCCGTCGCCGCCGCCGTCCGGCTGGGAGTACCCGGCGGGCGGCGGGCCGTCGGCGCCGGGGGTGTGGGGGCCGTCCCCGCCGAACCCGGAGAGGGCCAGCGGCACCCCGACCAGCACGAGGCCGGCGATCACCGCGGCGGCCACCATCGACTTGGGGAGGCGGCGTTGGCCGCCCTCCTCCTCGGCCGCTCCCGCCGGTGCGGGCACGGCGCTCACCCCGGCGCGGGACTGCCCGGGCGCCGCGGCGCCGCTCTCCCCGACCGGGGGCACCGCCCCGGCGGCGCCCACGGC